>JANMKM010000419.1:0-3403 GCA_031372035.1 Rhodoferax sp.
GTCGACATTGGGATTGACCCGTATGCTCACCGGCGCGCGCCGGCCCAGCGTCAGAGCCACCTCGTTGAGCACCTCCAGCTCGCCTTCGCTCTCGACGTTGAAGCAGCCTATGCCCAGCTCCAGGGCGCGGCGCATTTCCCCGCGGCTCTTGCCGACGCCCGAAAAAATGACCTTGCTGCAGTCGCCACCAGCCGCAATGACACGTTCCAGCTCACCGCCAGACACGATGTCAAAACCGCAACCGGCCTGGGCAAATACCTGGAGCACGCCCAGCGAAGAATTGGCCTTCATGGCGTAGCAGATTTGCACCTTGCGCCCGGCAAAGCCGCGTTGATAGGCCCGCAGTGCGTCGAGCATGGCGGCCTTGGAATACACAAACAGCGGCGTGCCGTGGGTTTGCGCCAGGGGCTGCAGCGCCAACTGCTCCATGCAGAGCTGGTTGTCGCGGTAGTGGACGTGCGGCTGGCCCGCGATGAAGCCGCCGGTCATCGGGTGACCGCCGCACTGGCGGGTGCTGCCGCCGGGGCGGTTGTGGGTGCCGGTGTGCCCAGGCCCAGCGACTGCGGCAGGCTGGCGCGGCCCGCCGCAGCGGCTTCGGTCGGAAGATACAGTGGACCTTGCTGGCCGCATGCGGCCAGAGCCGCCGTACAAATACCAAGGGCAAGGGTGCTGATTAAAATTTGCGGAGCACGAGACATGGACAAATTGTAATGACCGACCCGGAATTCATGGACCGCGCTGAGGCGCTGCTGCGGTCCATTGAAGCGTGTTGTGACCGCATCAATGAAAGCAGCGATGCCGACATCGACAACCAGCGTGTTGGCGGGATGGTGACGCTGGTGTTTGCCAATCGGAGCCAGATCGTGGTCAACCTGCAAAAGCCCTTGCATGAAATCTGGCTGGCGGCCCGCTCCGGTGGCTACCATTTCCGCACGGTGGACGGGCAGTGGCGTGATACCAAGTCCGGCGCCGAGTTCTTTGCCGAGCTGACGCGTTGCGCCAGTGAGCAGGCCGGGGTGCCGCTGCCTTTCGTCAGTTCCTGAACAGGTCCAGGATCCGCTTTTTCTCTTCTGCGGGTGGCATGGGCAGCACCGGCGGCGGGCTGCCTGGCTTGTCGTCCAAGCCGACACTGCTGACGCCAGCACCACGCACGTATTCGTCGTAGAACCACTCGCCACCCACGTGGACCACGCCTTCGGGCACCGGTGGCTCCATCACGGGTACACCCTTGAGTGCATGCTCCATGAAGGAAATCCATACCGGCAGGCTCAGGCCGCCGCCAGTCTCGTTGCTGCCCATCTTGCGTGGCGTGTCGTAGCCGATCCAGGTCACTGCCGCCAGCGTCGGCTGGAAGCCGGCAAACCATGCGTCCATCGAGTCGTTGGTGGTACCCGTCTTGCCATACAGGTCGGGTCGCTTGAGCGTGGCCTGGGCTTTGGCCGCGGTGCCGGAACGCGTTACCTCCTGCAGCAGGCTGGACATGATGAAGGCATTGCGCGCTTCAATGGCACGCACCGACTCATCCAGAACCGGCGCCTTCGTATCGACGAGCACCTTACCCTTTTGTTCGGTCACCCGGGTTATCAGCCAGGGATTGATGCGATATCCGCCATTGGCAAATACGGAAAAGGCTGTGGCCATCTGCATCGGTGTGACCGAGCCGGCGCCCAGGGCCATGGTCAGGTAGGCCGGATGCTTTTCCGGATCGAAGCCGAAGCGGGCAATCCAGCTTTGCGCATTCTGTGGTCCCACCGCTTGCAGCACGCGGATCGACACCATGTTCTTGGATTTGGCCAGGCCGGTGCGCAAGCTCATCGGCCCTTCGAACTTGCCGTCGTAGTTCTTCGGTTCCCACGGTTGTCCGCCGGTGACGCCGGCGTCGAAGAACAGCGGGGCATCGTTGACCACGGTTGCCGGTGTAAAGCCACGCTCCAGAGCCGCCGAGTAGATGAAGGGCTTGAAGCTGGAGCCGGGCTGGCGCCAGGCCTGGGTCACGTGGTTGAACTTGTTCTTCTGGAAGTCAAAGCCGCCAACCAGCGCCTTGATCGAGCCATCGCGCGGATCCAGGGCCACAAATGCACCTTCGACTTCCGGCAGCTGGGTGATTTCCCAGCTGTTCTTGGCGGCACGGGCAACACGGATTACGGCGCCACGGCGGATCCGGATGTTGGGTGGTGCCTTTTCCGACAGACCCGACTGTGCCGGTTTGAGTCCATCACCCACGATTTCCAGCGCCTCGCCGTTCTGGCGCACGGCCCTGATCTTCTTGGCGTCGGCCTCCAGCACCACTGCCGACATCACGTCACCGTTGTCCGGATGGTCGTCCAGGGCGTCGTCGATAGCGTCTTCCAGTTCCTGCCCGCCGGCCGGCAGATCCACAAACTTCTCTGGGCCGCGGTAGATCTGGCGCCGCTCGTAATCCATGATGCCGCGCCGCAGTGCCTTGTAAGCCACATCCTGGTCCGCGGCGCGCAGCGTGGTGTAGACGTTCAAGCCACGGGTATAGGTCTCCTCGCCATACTGGGCGAACATCAGCTGGCGGACAGTCTCTGCCACGTATTCCGCGTGCACCTTGGTGTTGTCCGAGCCGACTTTGACCCGCAGCTCCTGCTTCTTGGCGGCGGCTGCCTGCTCCGCCGTGATGAAGCCATTGGCCTCCATGCGCTCGATGATGTAGAGCTGGCGCGAACGGGCCCGCTTCGGGTTGCTGATCGGGTTGTTGGCCGAGGGTGACTGTGGCAGGCCGGCCAGCATTGCCGCCTCGGCGATGGTGATGTCCTTCAGCGGCTTGTCGAAGTAAGCCTCCGACGCTGCGGCAAAGCCATAGGCCCGGTTGCCCAGGAAGATCTGGTTCATGTAGATCTCCAGGATCTGGTCCTTGGTCAGCTCATGCTCCAGCTTGAACGTGAGCAGGATCTCGTAGATTTTGCGAGTCCAGGTCTTGGCTGAGGACAGGTAGACATTGCGTGCCACCTGCATCGTGATGGTCGAGGCGCCCTGACTCTTGACCCGGCCCAGGTTGGCGATTGCCGAGCGCAGCACACCCTTGTAGTCGACGCCGCCATGCTCAAAGAAGCGGGCGTCCTCGATCGCCAGCACCGCCTGGGTCATGACTTTGGGGATGTCCTTGACCGGCGTCAGGTTGCGGCGCTCCTCGCCAAACTCGCCGATCAGCGCGCCCTCGGCGGAAAACACGCGCAACGGCAGCTTGGGCCGGTAGTCGGACAGATCGGAGATATCGGGCAGGTTGGGAAACGCCACGGCCAACGCGATACCCAGCACCATGCCCGCGGAAACGATAGCAGCCAGGCCAACGCCAGCAAGCTTCAGCGCCAATCGGAGCAACCAATGCCAGGTACTGGACGGTGCTGAGGGCTGGGCCGGCTTGTCGCCAGCGCCAGCC
>JANMKM010000439.1:0-1921 GCA_031372035.1 Rhodoferax sp.
GCCCGCATTGACCAGCGCAAGTTCCCCGGTTCGCGCATCCAGCGCACCCAGCAACAGGGTGACGAAGAGGCTTTCGGCATTTTCCTTGGCAAGGTCGTCATTGACCGCCGCGATGACCTGGGCCGGCCCACCCGACAGCCGCGTTGCGAGGCTGCGCGTCAGCGTCTTCGTCACTGCCATGAAGAGGCTCGCGGGCAGACCTTTTCCCGATACATCGCCTACGATGAAATACAGGCGATGCGCATCCACCATGAAAAAGTCGTACAGGTCACCTCCGACCTGACGCGCCGGCTCCATCAAAGCAGCGATTTCGAACCTGCGTTCTTGTGGAAAAGCCAGTTTGGGATCGGGCAGCGAGCCCATCTGGATGCGGCGTGCTGCTTCCATCTCGCCGGCGATACGGGCCGCCTGCTCGCGCAAGCGCTGCTGGTCATCGACCAGCCGCCGGTTGTCACTTTCTACTTCGAGGATTGAGCTTGAGACCAGACTCGCCAGCAGTCCGGCAAACCCCAATGCTGGTGTGGCTGCATCAAACAACCATCCCCGGCTCCAGAACATCAGGTAGCCAACTCCGACCAGCATGACGATGCCGCCAGTGACCAGCCAACCCACGCTGTCCCGACGCCGCTTCGCCGGATCACTGCCTTGACGCATGGCGTTGGGCACCAGCCAGATCATCAGCAGTCCGATACCGCACAATAGAACCTGTTCGACCAACCTGATCCATGTCGGCCGCAACAGAAACCTGCCATCCAGAAAGCTTTCCAGCACCTGGGCCTGGATCTCGATGCCGGGTACCTTTTCTCCCAGCGGCGTGGCGCGGTAGTCGTTCAAGCCCAATCCGGTCAGTCCGATCAATATCAGTTTGCTTGCAAGCACCTCAGTGTTTACATTGCCGGTCATTACGTCGGAAGCCGAAATATTGCGCATTCTTCCGGATTCGGCATGGGCGAAGTGCAACCAGATGTCGCCGTTGGCTTGGGTGCGAACGGTCAGGTCGGCTGTACTCACCTCCTGAATGCCCGATGCGTTGGCCAGTACTTCGATAGCATCGCTTTGGGTGGCCAGTCGAAGCATTTCCATAGACAGGGAGGGCGCCACGTGGTCGCCGATAACTGCGATCAGTGGCATGCGCCGTACCACCGTGTCCCTTGCGTCGATTGAGACGAGTGCCTGCCCCGGGGCAGCCGCCTGGAGCCATGGCAGGCTGGCCAACACATACGGAAAGCGGCGCAGGAACGGCATCGGGTCGTCGCCGCGAACCCGGATCGGGGTAGTACGGAAGCCGTCTGTTGTCGTGAGTGTCTCGAAATCAAAGGCGGCGGCGCCCAGAACGCTGGGAGCGTTGTGCAAGGCCTGGGCCAGGCGTACGTCGTGGTCGGGCATTCGTCGCAGTTGATCTGCCAACGCGGTCTGGGATGCTGGCAGTCGCGCCGCCAATTGGCCCGGTGACGTCTGGTCGGCCTCCGGCATGTAGATGTCAACCCCGATGGCCGCCGGCTTGCGCGCAGCGATTGCGTCGATCAGGTCCGCCAGTTGGTCTCGTGGCCACGGCCATTGGCCGATGGTCCGCAGGCTCTTCTCATCAATGGCAACGACAGTCACGCCCTGCGATTGCACCATCCTTGGAAAACTGCGCAAGTAGCTGTCGAAAAGCGTCTGCCGCAGTCCCGACAACGGCGCGGAGATCTGTGATGCCAAACTTGTGGCAGTGGATTCAATCTGGCCGGGTGGAGGTGCAATTTCGCTCAACCATGCCAGACAGGCGTATAGCACCAGCAACCCGCAGGCCACCACACGACCGGCGCTCCCTCGGTAAATGTCACCTTGACCTTAAGCCGCCCACCCCAGGGAGCATAGAAATAGATGATCGGCTTATCCCAGCCGGCCGGAGACCAGACGATCCGCGACGAGCTGGTCG
>JANMKM010000442.1:0-6663 GCA_031372035.1 Rhodoferax sp.
GGACTGGGTGCGTACGCAGATGCTGATCCGGGTCGGCGTGCAACTGGACAAGGCCCTGGGCAAACGGGTGTTCACTGCATCCTTTGATCGCTTTCTGCGACGCCAGGGTGCCGGGCCGCAGCAGGCTTTGCAGGACCTGACGGCGCTGCGGCAATTCCTGGCTGGTTCAGGCGCTCTGGCGTTTTTCGACACCCCCTGGCTGCCGGTGTACCTGCTGGTCATCACCCTGATCCACCCATGGCTGGGGCTGTTTGCGGCGGTGGTGGTGGTGCTGCTGTTTCTGTTGACCTGGTTCAACGAGTGGCGGACGCACAAGCCGATAACCGAGGCGAATAAGGAGGCGTTTGGCGCTGCACTGTTTGTCAACAACAACCTGCGCAATGCCGAAGCGGTGTCGGCGCTGGGTATGCTGGCGCCGATGCGCGAGCGCTGGTACACACGCCAGGCGCGGGTGTTGGGCCTGCAGACCTTTGCCAGTGAGGAGAGCGCACGTATCGGTGCCATGGGCAAGGCGGCACGGCTGCTGTTCCAGTCGCTGATCCTGGGGCTGGGTGCCTGGTTGGCGGTGCAGGACCAGATCACGCCCGGCGGCATGATTGCCGGCAGCATTTTGCTTGGCCGGGCCTTGGCGCCGGTTGAGTTGCTTATCGGTGCCTGGAAGCAGTGGATCGGTGCCGGCGACTCGCACCAGCGCCTGGAAGAGTTGCTGGGGGAAGTCAAACCTGAAGCGCCGTCCGTGCAGTTGCCGGTTCCGCGCGGAGCGCTGGCACTGGAAGATGTGCACGCCGTACCTCCGGGCGGCAAGACAGCGGTATTGCATGGCTTGAATTTTCGGATCGAAGCAGGTGATGTTGTACTGATCTCCGGCCCGAGTGGTGGCGGCAAGTCCACACTGGCGCGGTTGCTGGTGGGCGTGTGGCCGGCGGTGCGAGGCAATGTGCGACTGGATGGCGCCGATGTCTACGCCTGGGACAAGGATGACCTGGGCCCTCACGTCGGCTATCTGCCGCAGGACATTGGCCTGTTCGAGGGCACGGTGGCAGAAAATATCGGGCGCTTTGGCAAACTGGACAGTGAAGCGGTCGTCAAGGCAGCCCAACTGGCAGGGATGCACGACATCATCTTGCATTTGCCCCAGGGCTATCAGACTCAAGTGGGCTCGGATGGCTCGGGTCTGTCCGGTGGCCAGCGGCAACGCGTGGCTCTGGCGCGGGCCCTGTATGGCAAGCCGCGGCTGCTGGTGCTGGACGAGCCCAATTCCAACCTGGACCAGGCGGGCGAGGCGGCCCTGCTGGACGCAGTGCGCGCCATGAAAGCGCAAGGCTGCACCGTCGTCATCATTGCGCATGGGCCCAATATCTTGCAGGTTGCCGAAAAGCTGCTGGTGCTGCGCGACGGCAACCTGGTGGTGTACGGTCCGCGTGACAAGGCACTGGCCTACCTCAACGAGCAAGCCCAGAAGGAACAGGCGCAAAAGGGCGCAGGGCAAAAGACAGCGCTGCCCGCGCCTATTGCTGCTGTGCCTGCGGCCGGGACCGCCGCATGAACAAGCCGGCGTTCCTGGAGCGCTGGTTGCGGGGCCGGCAGGCGCGGCTGGATTCGGAACTGGAGCAGTCGGTGGAGTTGGCCGGCGAGGCCAATCTGGAGCAACCGGCCCGCTGGGGCCGGCGTGCGCTGTGGCTTGGCGCCATCGCGGCCGTGGCCTGGGCGGCGTTGGCGCCGCTGGGTCAGGGCGTGCCGGCGCACGGCTTTGTCAGCGTGGAAGGCAGCCGCAAGACCATCCAGCATCCGCGCGGTGGCGTGGTCGAGGCCATTCTGGTGCGGGAAGGTGATCACGTGGAGGCAGACCAGCCCCTGATCCGGCTCAACGAAGCCCAGGCGCAGGCGCAGCAAGGCAGCATCGAGAGCCAGCTTGTCAACCTGTTGGCGGTGGAGGCGCGCTTGCAAGCCGAGCGCGCCGGCCTGGCGCGGGTGGTGTTCCCGGACTTCCTGCTCAAGCGCCAAAGCAACCCGGAAGCGGTGGAAGCCATGGGCGTGCAGCAGCAGCTGTTTCTGACCCGGCGCGCTGCGGCGGACGGCGAAGTGAGCATCCTGAAGGAAACCCTCAACGGCCTGGAGCGCCAGGCGGAGGGGTTGCAGGCGCGCGAAGTCTCCAATAACCAGCAGTACAAGCTTTACGCGGACGAGTTCGCGGCGATCAAGCCGCTGTACGAGCAGGGGTTCGTACCGCGCCAGCGCATGTTCGAACTGGAGCGTGCCATCGCCTATGTGGAGGGCCAACGTGGGGAGGACCGGGCCAATATGGGCCGGGTCCGCAGCATGATGAGCGAAACGCGGTTGAAGATGGCGCAAGTTCGTGAAACCTATCGCAAGGAAGTGGAAACTCAGTTGACCGACGTGCAACGCCAGGTGGGTGACCTGAAAGAGCGCCGGGTCGCCACTTTGGACGAGCTGGAGCGGGTGGTCTTGCGCGCACCTGAGGCCGGCACCATCGTCGAGTTGTCGATCCACACCGTAGGTGGTGTCGCCACCCCCGGACAGAAGTTGATGGACCTGGTGCCAAAGGGCAGCAAGCTCATGGTAGAGGTCATGATTCCGCCGCATTTGATTGATTCGGTGCGCATGGGGCAGGCCGCCGATCTGCACTTCCCGGCGTTTGACCAGACCTTGGTGCCCACTGTCGAAGGCAAGCTGGTGTACGTGGGTGCTGACAGGCAAACCGACCCGCGCACGGACGCATCGTACTTCGTGGGTCGGGTGGACATCACCGCCGAAGGTTACAAGCAGTTGGACAAGCAGGAGTTGCGGCCGGGCATGCCGGCCGAAGTGGTGATCAAGACCGGTGAGCGGACCTTGTTTGCCTACCTGCTCAAGCCGCTGTTGCAACGCATGCAGTTCGGGCTGACGGAACGATGATGCGTAGGGTCAGGCTTTCGGTGCATTGGGGGCTGCTGTGGGCTTGCTGCATCTGTTTGTCTGCGCACGCCGACACACTGCTGCAGTACTACGAGAAGGCATTGCTGCGGGATCCGGACTTTGCTTCCGCCAGGGCCACCCATGACATCGATATCCGGTCGCGGGAACTGGCTCGATCAGCTTTTCTTCCCAGCCTCAATCTGTCGGTGACGTCTGACAGAACCCAGTACCAGCGCCGTGATCTGGACGCGGCCAACGTTGTGGGTCGCGGTTACGACCCGGGAGTCGTGGCGCTGCGGTTGACCCAGCCCTTGTTCAACAAGGACCGCTCGGCCTACCGGCGCGAGAACGAGGTCAAGGCCGATCGTGCGGAACTGGTACTGGCCCAGGCACGCCAGGACGTGGCGTTGCGGGTGGTGCGCGCCTATTTCAACTATTTGCTGACGCTGGACCAGCTGGAGCTGACCCGCGCCCAGGCCGATGCCCTGCAAGCGCAAGTGGCCCAGTTGGAGCAGTTGCTGGCGTCCCGATCCAGCACCCAGACCGAAGTGGCAGACGCCCGCGCCCGTCGCGAGCTGGCGGTGGTGCAGATCAAGGCTGCACAAAGCCAGCTGGAAGCGCGCAAGCTGGACTTGATCAAGCTCACCGGCGAGGCGCCAGCGGCGGGAGCAGCGCCACCATTGCGAGCCAATCCTGTCTTGATGCTGCCGGAGCCCCTGGATGCCAACACCTGGACCCAGGCCGCGAAAGAGCGCAATTTCAAGGTGCTGGCCGCTCGGGCGACGGTGGACCTGGCCGATGTGGGGGTGGATCGCGCCAAGGCGGGCTTTTATCCGCAGTTGGCGCTGGTAGCCAGCCGGCAGCGCTCGCGTGATCCCAACTACTTCACGGGTATGGAGCAGACCGACAACCTGAGTCTTCAGCTCAACATGAACCTTTTTGACGGAGGCAACACGCGCACCATCGTGGAGCAGGCCACCTCGCAAGCCCAGAAGTCCCGCTATGACCTGGAGTCCGTGCAGCATGACAGCGCCATCGCCGCTGGCCAGGCGTACTGGGAGGTTGTCAATGGCATTGAGCAGATCCGCGCCATGGAAATAGCGGTTGCGGCGTCCGAGCTGGCACTCACAGGAACCCGCTTGGGCATCAAGGCGAACGTAAAAACCTACGCCGATGAACTCAATGCCGTGCAGCAGCTGTACACCACACGTCGCGACTTGCAACGGGAACGCTACAACTACCTGATAAACCAGGCTCTGCTGCGGGCTGCGGTGGGTACACCCGATGACGCTTTCATGAACGCCCTGTTACGTCTCATGACGCCCTGATGTCAGGCAGCGCGCGCTTGCTGTTGTGAGGCCCGCACACTTCGTAACTTGCGGTAACGCAAATCGGCCGATATCTTTGGTTTCGGGTTTCACCGATTGACACAACGGCAGTTAAGATAGAACCTCTACCTTTGTCGGGCGACTTGCCGTCCGCAATCTTTAATGGAGTGGTTCGAATGAAAAAAATCGGTTTCAAACGGAATTTGGTGGCTGCGGCCGTGGTTTCGTTGCTGGCGGGAGGTGCCTTCGCGCAATCAGTAGATACCGGCGCCACCACCACCAATACAGGCACTGCTGGCGAGCTCGTCGCCAATGACGGCGCTGGCAACCAGACTGTCGTTTCGGGTACCGGCATCATCATGACCGACGGCCTGAGCACCGGCACCTACCAGATCAACCTGATCAACATTGCCCAGTCCACGGGTGAAACCACGTCGGTCAGCTCCAACGGCATCATCATCCAGGACGGCATTGGCAACAACATCAGCATGGGCGACGGCGTTGCCGGCGCCGGCAATATCGTGGCCAGCGGCAATGTGCAGGCGGTCAGTTTCAGCTCCGTGCTGGGTGCCGTGTCGACCCAGGTGACAACTGGTCAGGTGCAGTTGATCGACGCCACCGGCAGCGCAACCCTCGGTGTGAACAGCTTGGTGATTGCGCAGGGCGCAGGTCCGGCAACCAACGTCACTTCCAATGGCATCGTTGTTGATGATGCCGCTGGTGGTGTCGTAAGCATTGGCAGCGGTTCAGCGGTCGCCGGGCAGGTAGTAGCCAGCGGCAACATCACTGCAGGCGCTGGTGTGACCGTCACCAATTCGGTGGCAGGTAATTCCACCATTCTCAGTGACGCAACGGACGGTGGCAAAGGTTTGACCATTGCTGCAGCCGGCAATGTCACGACCACCACGCTGACAGGCGGCGGCACAACGGCAGCGACGACAACGACGCTGTCCATGGGTACGGACACCATCAGTTTGAAGAATGGTGTCGGTGCAGGTCATGGTTTGACCATTGGCGCCAACAGCACAACCCTGTCTGGCGGCACCACGTCGTCGGTGCTGACATTGAACAATGCCGACGCCAACATCAGGGTCAGTGGCTCAATCCTGCTCAACCTTGACAAGGGCAACAGCACCACCCAGTTGGGCGAGGTTGCACAAACTGCTAATACGGTGACCGGTACCACGAATACCTTGACGGCAACTGGCGCCAATACCATCGATGCTGGCACAGACAACAATATCAACGCAAATGGTGGCTCCAACATTCTGGGGGCTACTGCTAACAACCAATTGACTGCAGGTGGTGGCAACACACTGGATGCCCAGGGCGGCGACAACACGCTGACTGCCTCAGCCCAAAATACATTGACCGGCGGCACTGGCAATACAGTCACTGCCACCACGGGCAACAATCTTATCTCCGCCACCGCTGGTAACAATACCATCAACGCGCTGGGTGCCGGTGGTACCAACACCAGTTCGGCAGACACACAGAACGTGATGGAGGTTGGCGCCAACAAACTGACGATCAACAAGACAACTGCTGCTACCGGCGCCTCTCTGGCTGGTACTGGCGCCACCACGGGCTTGGACATCACAGGCACCGGCGGCACCAATGGCATCCGCCTGCAGGGCACTGTGGGGGCAAACACTGCAACCGCCTTGCTCAATGGCCAAAACGCCAGTATCCAGAATAGCAATTCCGCTGGCGTGGCTATCACGAACACATTGACCACGGTTAATGGCGGTTCGGGCGGCACGGCTGCCAACCTGACATTGAGCGCTACACAAGCCAAGCTGAGCAGCACGACAAACACTGGCGCTTCGTCCCTGACCTTGACCGATGGCACAGCGATGGCTGTCAGTTCCGGCAACACTGCGGCTTCCAGCATGCAATTGGTGGACGGACAGGCAACGATCCTGGCGGGAAACCTTCGGGGATCCTTGACCATCATCAACGGCACCAGCGCAGTCCTGCAAGGTGGCAGCGCAGCAGCGGCCTCCACCGTGACGTTGAACGCGACCACAGCCAGCATGACAACCAACGGCACCGGCAACCTGACCATCACCGACAACACCAGCGCGGTGCTCAAGGGTGGTGCAACCGCCGCCGGCGCGTCCACCATCACGTTGACCGAAGGCCAGGCCAAGACCCTGAGCTCGGGCAGCGCCACACTGGCTTCCAGCGTCACGCAGACCAACGGTCAAATCCAGTCGCTGAGTTCGCAGACCACGGCCGGCAGCACGCTGACACAGACCAACGGTTCCATCATTGCAGCCAGTGACGGCACGGCAGCAGGCAGCAAGGTGACGATGACCAATGGCTCGATCGTCGAGCAGAGCTCCGGTGCGGCTAATGCCAGCAAGGAGACCTTGATCGACGGCCGGGCCACCATCACCGCAGGCAACCTGCGCGG
>JANMKM010000469.1:0-1717 GCA_031372035.1 Rhodoferax sp.
CCTGGTTGCGGCGGGCAAAGTCGGCGAACAGTTCGCGGATCAGCAGCGACTGGCGCGCCAGCTCCAGCTGGGTCTTGTAGTCGTCAGTGGCGTCCAGGCCGCGGATCTGCGCTTCCTGCATGAAGATTTCGCGGGCGATGACTTCGTCGCGCAGCTGGCCCTGCATTTCCGGTGTGACCGGTTTGCCCTGCCGCGCAACCTGTGTGGCGATGACGTCGAGGCGGGCCTTCGGCACCGGGCGGCCATTGACGATGGCAATGTTCTGGGCAAAAGCGGGCGCGAGCATGCTCAGCAAAACGGCGGCCGCGAGGACCGATAGTGACTTTTTCATCATGATTCCTGTTCAGTCTTGGGGGTTGGGGTTGGTGTGCGCCAGCACGTCGGCCGGGGCCATCAAAGCGTCTCTATGGCAATGGCATGGACGCCATCGTCAATGAAATCCTGGAGCGCATCATACACAAGCCGGTGCCGCGCCAGACGCGGCTTGCCGGTAAAGAAAGGTGAAGCCACGCGCACCCGGAAGTGGCTGCCACGGCCGGCCGCGTTGGCGCCCGCGTGGCCGGCGTGCTGGGCACTCTCGTCCAGCACTTCCAGGTGGGTCGGCGCAAGGCGCTCACGCAGCCGGGCTGCAAGCTCGCTATCGGTATGCAGGACCACGGTCATTCCTTGCCGGCTTCGGACGCCGGCGCCCGCAGGTGCGGTGCAATATAGAAAC
The DNA here is from genome assembly GCA_031372035.1 of Rhodoferax sp. Taxonomy (GTDB): domain Bacteria; phylum Pseudomonadota; class Gammaproteobacteria; order Burkholderiales; family Burkholderiaceae_C; genus CAISIP01. The sequence continues at coordinate 716 of JANMKM010000469.1, forward strand.
CCTGGGCGACGAAGAATGCCAGCGGAAAAACATAGCCCCAGAGCTTGAAGTTGACCCAGTCCTCGGTGCTGTAGAACGCTGCCACGTACGAGTTCAGCACCGACATGAAGGCGCAGTACGCCACCCACATCACGTTCAGCCGGTACCACACGGGGTCGGGCAGTTCCAGCTGGCTGCCCAGCAGCGCCTTGAGGAAGTTCTTGCGTGCGGCCCACAGCGCCACGGCCATGGCCAGCGCCATGGCCGCGTAGAGCACGGTCGGCTTCCACTTGATGAAGCGTTCGTCATGCAGCAGCAAGGTCAGTGCACCGAACACCAGCACCAGTGCCAATGTGATCTTGTGCAAGGTCTGCAGCCTGCGTTCCGTGGCGTAGATCAGACCCATCTGCACCAGCGTGGCTGCCATCAGCACGCCGGTGGCCAGATAGATGTCGTACAACTTGTAGCTGGCAAAGAACAGCAGGATGGGCAGGAAATCGATCAGCAGTTTCATGGGGCGAATGTGCGCGTGGGGCAGGGGGTGGTCAGGACTTTGGCGTGAAGTCCAGCGAGGCCGAATTCATGCAGTAGCGCAGCCCGGTGGGTGCAGGACCATCTTCGAACACGTGCCCCAGATGGGCACCGCAATCGGCGCAAAGCACTTCCGTGCGCTGCATCCACATCTTGCCATCCACCTTGGTCTCGATGGCATCTTCGCTCAGCGGCTGGAAGTAGCTGGGCCAGCCGCAGCCGGAGTCGAACTTGGCCAGCGAATCGAACAGCGGCTTGCCGCAGCAGATGCAGTTGTAGACCCCCTGGGCATGGTGGCCGTCGTATTTGCCAGTGAAGGCGCGTTCTGTGGCCTCATGCCGGGTGACATCAAAGGCCAGGGGCTCGGCGCCCTTGGACTTGAGCAGCGCATTCCATTCGGCGTCGGTTTTCTGGATCTTGTAGGGCATGGTGTGACTGTGAAGCAATGGGTTTCAGGAGGAGCAGCTGATTTCGATGGAACCGGCCCAGTCT
>JANMKM010000517.1:0-23890 GCA_031372035.1 Rhodoferax sp.
CCTGCTTCGCCGGCGCCGGCCAGGACCTGGTGCTGGTGGCACGCAGCGCTGACAAGCTCAAGGCCCTGGCTGCGCAGCTGCAGCAGGACCATGGCGTGCGTGCCCTGGTGCAGCCAGCCGACCTGGCGCAACCCGATGCACCGGCAGCCCTGGCGCGTGCGCTGAAACGCCGCCGCGTGGCGGTGGACGTGCTGGTGAACTGCGCCGGTGTGCTGGACCAGGGCGCTTTTGCAGCGCTGCCGGCCCAGGCCCACCAGGACATCATTGCGCTCAACATCGCCGGCCTGACGGCGATGTTGTCGGAGTTTCTGCCCGGCATGCTGGAACGCGCCGCCCAGGGCCACGCGGTGCGGGTGCTCAATGTGGCTTCGATCGCCGCCTTCCAGCCGGTGCCGATGCTGGCCAGCTACGCCGCCAGCAAGGCCTATGTGCTGTCACTTAGCGAGTCGCTCAGTGAAGAGCTCAAGGGCAGCGGCGTGCGCGTCACGGCGCTGTGCCCCGGTATCACCGCCACCAACATGCTGAGCACTGCTGCCAATGCCAACGCCCAGCTGTCACGGATACCGGCGTTCATGGTGGGTGACGTGATGGCGGTGGCGCGCCAGGGCTTCGAGGCCTGCATGCGCGACGACGCCATCTGCGTGCCTGGCGTGCTGAACCGGGCGGCGATGCTGGCATCGCGCAGCACGCCAAAGTGGCTGGTCCGCCGGCTGGGTGGCCTGATGGGCCGCTCCGCCCTCTGAGGCGACCGGCGAACCGGGCCGCGAAGCTCATAAAATAAGTACAAGCAGCTACTGATTCAGTAGCAAACCGGACTACCCAGGAGCTCCTCATGGCCAGCCGAAACGCAACCGCGAAACGCAGCTACGACATCGTGCTGTATGGCGCCACCGGCTTTGTCGGCCGCCAGACGGTGCAGTACCTGGCCGACTATCCCAAGGGCCCCAGCAATCGCTCGCGTGGCCTGCGTTGGGCCTTGGCCGGGCGCAATGCGGACAAGCTGGCGCAGGTACGCGCCGCCTGTGGTGCCGGTGCGGCCAAGGCCGGTATCGTCGTCGCCGACGCACACGATGAAGCGGCTCTGGCCGCGCTGGCCGCCAGCACCCGGGTTGTACTGAGCACCGCCGGCCCGTTTGACCTGTACGGCAGCGCGCTGGTGGCGGCCTGCGTGGCCCATGGCACGCACTATGTGGACATCACCGGCGAGACGCCTTGGGTGCATGGGCTGATCGAACGCCACCATGCCCAGGCCCACAAGAGTGGCACCCGCATCATTCCGTTTTGCGGCTTCGACTCCGTACCGTCCGACATCGGTGCCTGGCTGGTGCGGCAGGCGATGCGCGAGCGCTACGGCGAGGACTGCGTTAGCGTCCGGGCCGCCTTCTCGGTGCGCGGAGGGGTCAACGGCGGCACCCTGGCCTCGGCCCTGAACATGATGGGCTCCAAGCAGGCCCGCGCCTTTGCCGACCCGTTTTTGTTGAACCCGCCCAAGACCCGGCCGGCGGACGACACGCCGCACCGCGACCCGATCGTGGCGCGCTATGACAACCAGTTCAAGGCCTGGCTGGCCCCCTTCTTCATGGGCCCGATCAACACCCGGGTGGTGCGTCGCAGTGCTGCGCTGCTGGGCTACGGACAGCAGTTCCACTACCAGGAATACATGCGGGTCGGCCGCGGCCTGCCCGGTGCGCTGGCCGCAGCGGCCCTGGCCACCGGCATGGGAGCCTCGCAGCTGGCGATGCAGCTCTCCCCCGTGCGCAAGGTGGCGGCAGCGCTGGCGCCCGGCCCGGGCGAAGGCCCGTCCGAGGCCAGCATGGACGGCGGCTCCTTCCGCTGCGAGCTGCTGGGCATCGGCAACAACGGCCACCAGGTGCGGGGCCGCATTGCCGACCAGGGCGACCCCGGCAACCGCGCCACGACCAAGATGGTGTGCGAGGCAGCACTGTGTCTCGCGTTGCAGATTGCCGCACTGCCGCCGCACACCGGCCTGGTGACGCCAGCCAGCGGCCTGGGCGAGCCCTACGTGGCGCGGCTGCGCGCCGCCGGCATGAAACTGGAAATTGACGATTAGCCGTTGTGCAAACGGCCCAAGACTTTTTACAAGGAACTGCATGAAAGCCATTTGGAATGACACCGTGATCGCTCAGAGCGACGACACTGTCCTGGTCGAGGGCAACCACTATTTCCCGGAGAGCACACTGAAGCGCGACTACATCGCCTTCAGCAACCACAAGACCAGCTGCGCCTGGAAGGGCCAGGCCAGCTACTACTCGCTGTTGGTCAAGGGCGAGATGAACATCGACGCCGTCTGGTACTACCCGGAGCCCAAGCCCGAAGCGGAAATGGTGCGCGGCCGTGTGGCTTTCTGGAAGGGTGTGAAGGTGGGGGTCTAGCCAATTGCTCGCGCCATCATTCGCTTCCCCTGCACACCTTGGTCCGATCCTGCAGCAGCAGGGCTATGCCGCGTTGAGCCCGCAGGGTTTGGCGCAGCTGCTGCCGTGCAGTGCTGGCGAACTGGCGGCGCTGGCCACGCATTGGGGTGATCTGCCCAGTGATCAGTACCTGAAGGACGGTGGCCGCTACCGGCGCCGGCGCCACAGCTGTTTCGTGGTGGATGGCGCTGCCCTGCAGCCGGTGCCGCACCGGGCCCACTGGCAGCCGCTGGAATACAACGCGCTGCACGGCGGCATGCAGCGCTGGTTCGAGCCGATGCAGCCGGCTGCATCGGCACTGCCGGTGTGGAGCCAGTTGCTGCTGTGGCTGGGCACGGTAGCCAGCGGTCTCAAGGGTGCGCAGCCCTGGTACGTGGAAGCGCACCAGTTCCGCATCGACACCACCGATGGCATCGGCCGGCCCACGCCCGAAGGCGCGCACCGCGACGGCGTCGACCTGGTGGCCGTGTTCCTGGTGGCGCGCCACGCCATCAAGGGCGGCGAGACCCGCGTCTTCGAGTCCGCCGGCCCCAACGGCCAGCGCTTCACCCTGAGCGAGCCCTGGTCGCTGCTGCTGCTCGACGACGAGCGCGTGATCCACGAGTCCACGCCGATACAGCCGTTGGGGGAGGCGGGGTATCGCGATACTTTGGTGGTGACGCTGCGCTCGGGAGGGTTTCAGGGCGGATGAGGAGGCCTGCTCGCCTGGATCAGGCCATCGGCGCACTCAGCTCCGCGGCTGTCCCCCGCCCTGCGGGCTCCTCCTTTACGCCGCTGCGCCGAGCGCCCCGCCGCCCAGATCTTGGCAGTTTGGCCGGTGTTCGAGCCGCGTGCGTCAACCGTAATCGCTACAGAATAGATAGCTATCCGTGCTTTATCCATGAGCGTTCTGGCTACTCTTTCGAGTGAAAACTAGCGCAAATCCGGTCTTGTGAAGCTTGATTTGACTGCAAGAGAATTATATGTCGAATGGATGCAACACATTCAACATATTATGCTAATGACGAGTGAAACCTGATGTAGACAATCGCTCGCTAGCGTTGGCATTTGGTTTCACCCGTTTGGGGGAATTTGGATTCTCGCCCAGCGCAAAGGCCGGGCGACGTTTTCAAATTTTGATGTCTTTATGAGAATCTGAGAACTCTCCAGAAATCCAAACCGTGCAACAACCTGGTCACGACTTCATGTCAGACAGAATCCGAAAGAGCAGGATCGCGAGCAGGCCTTGTCCTAGACAACGCGTTGGGCGTCATGAGTCAAGCCGCTAAACCACGGCTCGAAGCTGCAATACGTACTGCTCTTGCACCAGTGCTTAGGGGAGATGGTTTTTCTGGCTCGGGCCGAACGTTCCGACGCATGAGCGGCAACTGGGTGCAGGTTCTGAGCGTTCAAGGATCCAGGCAAGGTGGATCATTTGCCGTCAATCTCGCCGTGCATCCACTGGCCATACCGGATGTGATGGGCAACAAACCAGATCCGAAGAAGATCACGGAAGAGCTTTGCGAATTCCGTCGACGCCTCTCCGAATCGAACGCCGACCAATGGTGGAAATACGATGTCAGTGAGGAGAGTTTGCTTTCGGCGGTGAGGGAAGCGGTAGCGGTGTATCGCCGCATAGGAAGCGAGCTCTTCCAGCGAGCTTCCAACCCTCACTCCGGTCTCCATGCAGTTTTGGCTGCCGACTTCTCCACTGGCGCCTACGACAGCGCCGGCTTTGGTTCGACCAAGGTTCGAATGGCACTTGCTCTCGCCCGGCTCCGCAAGAGCGAGAGCAATCTCGAACAGGCAAAGGCATTTGCAGCCTATGGGCTCATGCATGTTGGGGGTGCAACACTGCTCCGTCGAGAACTTGAGGTTCTGACCGCACAGCAATGACGTCCACTCCTTCAGTTGAGTGGTCGTCCCACGGCAAGCCGGATCACACTTCTCATCTCAAAGGCTCAGCCTCATCAGAATCTACTTGACGACTATACGCCCAAGGCGCATAGTTCGCATGTGTTCACTGTCGTCGAAAGCCCGCTGTTTCAGAGACTCTGGCCGCTGTACTGGACGGAGGAAGAGCGCGGCGAGTTTGCCGCTTTCATCTCGTCTGAACCGACCGCGGGCGTTGTGATTCGGGAATCCGGGGGGGCTGCGAAAAGTCAGGTGGGCTCGGCCTGGAACAGGAAAATCGGGTGGCGTGAGAGTGATCTACTTCACCCGTACGGATGAAGGAGAAATCATGCTTTTGACCATATTCGCCAAGAGCAACACCGGGAACATACCGGTTGCAAAACTGAAGGAGATTCGCCGTGGCCTTGAAGAGTAAACGCCTTAGTGCAGCCGAGATTGATGTCTTTGAAGCCAAACGTGATATCGGCGAAGAACTGTTGCAATCCATCCGGGACATGAAGGCTGGAAAGGGCCAAGTCGTTCTCTCGCCGGCTATCGAAGCGCGCAGCAGGACCGGTCTCTCACAAAGCCAGTTCGCCACCCTGCTAGGCGTCTCCGTTCGCACGCTGCACGGCTGGGAGCAGGGCCGCAAGCAACCCAGCGGTGCGGCGCGCACGTTGCTCGCGATTGCACGAACAAATCCGAGGGCGGTGTTGGCGGTTTCCGGAAAGTAGATGCGCCAAACACACCCGCTGCCGAGGATGCCGGGGTGGGTGGCGCAGCGAAATCAAGGCGGAGGAGGAGGCTCCAAGCCGACGCCGGGGGACATTCGCGGAGCCATCCACCCCAGCGTCCTCGGCGTGCAAAGGACGGTCGGCAGTTGCGACACGCTGGTCCTCACGCTGCGGATTGACGATTTCAGGACGGGTGAATGTGTTGGGTGACGAGCGGGCCTGTCGCCGGCGGTTAAAGCGCCCCTGTGAACTCGTCATGGGACACACCGGCCTGCCGCAGGACACCGGCCAAGGTCCCGATCTTGACCTCGCTGTGCATCGGTACTACGCAGCCCGTCCCTTCGCGCCGCATGATCACGTGGCTGCCGCTTTGACGCACTTTCGCGAATCCGAGTCGTTCGAGTGCCCGCACCAACTCTGCGCCCGATACCCGAGGCAGCTTAGGCATGGACCGGTTCGGCAACCGTGAACATGGTGACAACCGGATGCCCCAGGGCTGGCATCGGAAACTCGGTCAGGTACAGCGACGTTGCCTCTCGCAGATTGGCGACAGCTTCTTCGATGGACTCGCCTTGCGTGGTGGTGCCGGTTTCTGGATTGAGGGCGACGAAGCCGCCTTCCGCAGCGGGTGTGAGTACAGCAGTCAGTTCCATGGTCTTGCTCCAAAGCGGGTCTTGGCGTCAGTCTCTCACATCCCCCACCGGATTGCTGCCGAAGTCCGGCCGCGCCAGGTAGGCCAGCACCTTGGCCGCAGCGTCTTCCGGTGAGGCGAGCTGGCCCTTCTCTTTCATACCGATGAAGTTGGCCTGGTCGGGGAATGCGGCGGCGTCGGCGCTGCGCAGTTGGGTCTGCATGTCGGTGTCGATCACGCCGGGGGCCAGGGAGCAGGCCTTGGCGCCGTTGGGCTGGCTGGCTTCGTCCAGCGCGACGCAACGGGTGAAGTGGTCCATGCCGGCCTTGACGGCGCAGTAGCCGGCTTGGGCGGCCATGGCACGGCGGCCGAGACCCGAGGAAATATTGAGCAGCTTGCGGCTGGCGCTCCAGCCTTGGGTGGCGCGCAGGAAGCTGGCGGACAGCAGCATGGGCGCTTCCAGGCCGACGCGTAGCGCGCGCACCAGATCGGGGGCGTCGGCGTCGCGCAGCGCGCCGATACTGGAGATCATGGCGGCGTTGTTGATCAGCGTGGCGCTGGCGAAATGGCTGGGGGTAAAGCCGCCGAGCCACTGCTCCAGGCGCGTGGCTGCTTCTTCAGCCTGGGCCAAGTCCTGCGACCACTGCTCCAGCGTGGAGCCGCCGCTGCTGGCGAGGGCTTGGAGCGCAGGGCTGGTCTGGCGCGAGATGCACAGCAGCTGGTGCCCGGCCGTGAGCAGTTGCGCGGCCATGGCTGCGCCCATGCCGCGTGATGCGCCGGTGATGATGGTCAAGTGTTGGGTCATGAATTTCCTCTGGTTCTTGGAGTATGAATCAGGCCACCAAGCGCATGGAACAATCACAAGCAGCTACTCTTTTCATAGTATCTGAAACTGCGGAGCACTGCCTGCGCGCTCGGAACCGGCGCCGGGAAAGCACCAATAGTGGTGATGCATCCCGTCATCAAAAGGGCGCAGGGCTCTCGAAGCGCAGCGCCTCCCGACTGACTGGATGCGCCAGCTCCAGTATGCAGGCATGAAGCAGCAGCCGGTCGCCTTTTGCCGGGGCGTTGCCGTATAGCGCGTCACCCACGATCGGATGCCCGATGGCTTGCAGATGTACGCGCAGCTGGTGCGAGCGCCCGGTCACGGGCTCCAGCGCCAGCCGGGTCCGTTGCGCGGTGGCGTCGTGGTGCAGTAGGCGCCAGCGGGTTTCGCTGGGCTTGCCGGCGGCGGCGTCGATCACCCGCAGCGGCCGGCGTTCCCAGTCGGCGCGAATCGGCAGGTCGATCACGCCCCAGCCTGTAGGCTGCTGCGGCTCGGCAGGGGCCAGCAGCCCTTCCACCACGGCCTCATAGCGCTTGTGCACCTGGCGCGCGGCAAAGGCCTGGCTCAGGGCGCGCTGTGCAACAGGTCCGCGCGCCATCAGCATCAGGCCGGACGTAGCCATGTCCAAGCGGTGTACCACCAAGGCGTCGGGGAAGTGTTGCTGCGCCAGGGCGCTAAGGCAGTGGGCCTGCACCCGGCCGGGTACCGCCAGCATGCCGGCGGGCTTGTCCAGCACCACCAGTTCGGTGTCGGCATGCAGCAGCCATGCGGGTTCAGACATGGCCATTTGCTATGCCGCACAGCCCGGCCGGCACGAAGGCGCCAGGCCCGGGGCTCAGGCGCTCTCGCCGCCCTGCACCAGCCGCTGCACGATGTCGCACAGCTCGGCCACGTCGTTGGGCTTGTGGATCAGGGCCGAGGCGCCGGCCTTGAAGGCCTCGCGCTCGATCTCGGCCGTGACGTAGCCCGAGGCCAGGGCCACCGGAAGATCCGGCCGGATGGCGTTGGCTTCGCGCAGCAGGTCGACACCGCAAAAGCCTGGCATGTTGTAGTCGGTCACCAGCAGGTCGTAGGCCTCGGGCTGGGCCCGCAGCGCTGCGGCCGCAGCCTGCGGGTCGGTGAAACTGCTGACCTTGAAGCCCCGCCGGCCCAGGGCCCGCTCCACCAGGAACACCAGCGCCTGGTCGTCATCCACGTACAGCACATGCTTGCCGCGCCCGGGCAGGGCCGCGCCGGCTGCCACCGTCGGCGCCACCGTGCGGGTGGCTTCCGCGGGTGCGGCCGGGAAGTGCAATGTGAAGGTGCTGCCGGCGCCGGGTGTGCTCTGCACCTCCACTGCGCCCTGGTGGGTACGCATCACACCGTGCACCACGGCCAGGCCCAGTCCGGTGCCCTGGCCCACCTGCTTGGTGGTGAAGAAGGGCTCGAAGATGCGGCCCAGGGTCTGCTCGTCAATGCCGCTGCCGGTGTCGCTCACCGCCAGCGCGATGTACTCGCCCGGCGCCAGCCCCATGCGCGCATGCTGGCCGTCCTTGAGCTGGCTGCGGCTGAGGTGGATGCTGACGGTGCCGCGCTCGGCACCGATGGCGTGGATGGCGTTGGTACACAGGTTCAGCAGCGCCTGCTGCACCTGGGTGGCGTCGGCCATCACGGCCGGCACATCGGCCGCGCTGTGCACCCGCAGCTTCGCACCGGGCGGCAGCGTCACCTTGAACAGCCGGGCCGTGTCGCTGACGATCTCGGCCATGTCCACCAGATTGCGCTTGGGCGGGTCATTGCGCGAGAAGGTCAGGATCTGGCGCACCAGATCCCGGGCCCGCCGACCGGCCTTCTCGATCTCGGTCAGGCTGACCATGGCCGCCGGGTTGTCCTGCGCGTCCTGCTTGGCCAGGTCCACATTGCCCAGGATCGCGCCCAGGATGTTGTTGAAGTCGTGCGCAATGCCGCCGGCCATGGTGCCCACGGCCTGCATCTTGTGGGATTCGCGCAGTTGCGTCTCCAGCGCATTGCGGTGCGCTTCCACCGCCTTGGCGGCCGTGAGGTCCCGGGCAAACACGGTCGTGATGTTGCCGGCCATGTGGCGCTCGCAGGAAACGCTCACCTCCACCGCCAGCGCCTTGCCGGCAAAGGTCAGGCCGGTCATCTCGCCGAGCATGGCATGGGTGGCGCCGTTGCGCGCGCCAAAGGCCTGCAGGGTGTCGGGCAGGAAGCGGTCGATGGCGCCGCCCATGGCCTGCTCGGCCGGGCACTGGAACAAGGCCGCCGCCGCCGGGTTGAACACCAGGATGCGGTGGTCCTCGCCGACGCAGACGATGGCGTCGAGGGATGAGTTGATGATCGCTGCCATCCGGTTCTCGCTCTGGCGCAGTTCCTCGTTGCGGTTCTGCAGCGCGATCGTGCTTTCCTGCAGTGCGCTGCGCCGCTCCTGCAAGGCCCGACGCTCGGTCAGCAGCGGCCCCTGGTCGATGATGGCGCAGATGAAGTGCGTCAGCTCGTCCTGCGAGTACTCGATCCGGGCGATGTGCAGGTCGCCCGTGAAGCTGCTCTCGGAGCCGCTGGCAAACACCACCTCGGCACTGTCGCTGGTGCCGTTGCGCTTGGCTTCGGCAAAGGACAGTGCCACTTTCTCCTTGTGTGCCTCGCCCACCAGCGGCAGCAAAAAGTTCAATGGCGGGTCGTGCTCGAACGGCCGGAACAGCCGCAGCGCCATGGCGTTGCTCTGCACCACCATGCCGAATTCGTCCACCACCATCAGCGCCAGCGGTACCTTGGAGAACAGCGACTCGAAGCGCTCGGACGCGCCCTCGGCGGCGATCCGGCTGTAGCGCAGAGCCTCGTTCTGGGTTTCCAGCTCGGCCTGGTAGCTGCGCAGCTCCGCCACCAGGCTGGGCAGGGCCTCGCGCATGGCCTCCCGCTGCGCGCTCTGCTGGCCGGCAGAGCGACGCTGGGTGGTTTCCCGCATCATCGTCATGTAGAGATCTTCCAGCTGTTCCCGGGCCCGGGGGTTGCCCGAGAGCGCGGGCAGGCAACTGTCCAGGGAGGGCTTGTCATGGAAGCAGGGAAGGTCGATCCGGTGCGCCAGCAGCGGCCAGCCGTAATGCTGCTGCACAGCAGCCAGGATGTCCGCCAATGCCAGACCCGGCAAGGGCCGGCGATGCCGCCCCGGTGTCGCCAGGCCCGATGGCTCGGACATGGCGCGGACTACTTCTTCAGCTTTCCGCGTATCGGCACCACGGTGGTGATGGTGGGTCGCACCGCGTCGGGCGACACCGGCTTGGGTGGTGTCGAATCCTTCTTCGGCTTCTTCACCATCTTGTTGCTGTTCTGTTGACCTTTGGCCATGCTGTGCTCCTGTGTCGGCCCCCACACCGTGCGGGCACTGCGAATAGATTATGGACCTGTTCGGCGGGGTTTTTTCCTGGGTTTCTACTTGCGTTGCACCGCATCACCCGGGTCGAAATCGGCGGCGCGCAGCGGGCTGCGGGCGGCAATGTAGCTGCGCAGCACCTCGGCGTCGACAAAGCCGGTGTCGCGGTAGCCCGGGTGCAGGTTCAGGCGCGGGTAGGCGTCGCCGCCGGCGGCCGTGAAGTGGGCCACCGCCAGGCGGTAGTTGCGCCCCGGCTGCAGTGGTTGGCCACCGATGCGCACGTCCTGCGCTTGGCCGCCCTGCACCAGCATCTGCACCCCGGCGTAGTGGGCAAAGGCGCCGGCGCCCGGGCTCATCTTTGCCGTGGCTGCCAGGTAGGCCAGCACTTCCTGGCCTGACATGTCGATGGTGGCAATGGTGTTGCCAAAGGGCGCAACCTTGAGCACGTCCTTGTAGCTCAGGCGCCCGGCCGGCATGCTGTCGCGGATACCGCCACCGTTGATGACCGCAAAGTCGGCCCCGGTGCGCTCCATCATGGCGCGCAGGATCAACTGGCCCAGGTTGGTGGGCCGGCTGCGGACGATGTCACGGTCGCCCTCGAACCGGCCGTCGCTGCTGCCCACATCCACCAGCAGCTTTTGCTGGCCGAATTGCTGGTGCGGGCTCAAGAGGGCCAGCATCTGCGGGTCCTCGGCAATTTCGGGCGTATAGGTCACCAGACGGGTGCTGCCGTCGGCACTGCGCTCGCGCTTTTTCAGGTTGATCGGGATCAGGGCGTAGCGCACCAGGGTGAAGCTGCCCTTGCGGTATTCGAAATCGGCCCGGCCTACATACTTGCCCCATTCGTGCGCCTGCACGATCCAGCTGCCGTTTTGCCGGTCCGGGGTGCAGGGGCTGCCGGGCACATAGGCCCGGTCCAGTTGGTTCTCGGCCGTCATGCAGGCCGGGTTCTGGGTGTGGCCGCCGACGATCAGGTCGATGCCTGGCACGGAGCGCGCCATCTCCACGTCGCCCGGGGCATTGATGCCGTGAACACCGTTCTCGTAGTGGCCCATGTGGGTGGCGGCAATCACCACCTCGGCCTGCTGGCGCAGTTGTGGCACCAGGCCGCGGGCCTCTTCGATGGGCGAGCGGAAGTCGATGTCGCGTACGTGGTCGGGCAGCACCATCTTGCGCGTGTCTTCGGTCGTCAGGCCCATGACGGCGATCCGCACGCCGCCCAGCGTGAACAGCTTGTAAGGCTCGAACATGCGGCTGCCACCCCGGTAGATGTTGGCCGAGAGCATGGGAAAGCGGGCCAGTTCGCGCTGCATCTGCAGCACTGCCGGCGGCTTGTCGAACTCGTGGTTACCCACCGCCATGGCATCAAAGGCCAGCAGGTTCATGCCCTTGAAGTCAGGCACCGCGTCCTGCAGGTCGGACTCGGGCACACCGGTATTGATGTCGCCGCCACTGAGCAACAGGCTGTAGCCGCCGGCCGCGGCGACTTCGGCGCGGACCTCGTCGACTACGGTCTTCTGCGCCGCCAGCCCGTACTCCCCATCGTTGTTCTTCCAGAAGCGGCCGTGGTGGTCGTTGGTGTGCAGGATCGTTATGCGCACCGGACCCACCGGCGCCGGGCTCTGCATGGCGCAGCCGGCCAGGGCGAGCAGCAACAGGTTCAGGACCGTGGACGTGATGCGGTGCATGGTGGGTCTTCCTTCTTTCAATGCGGGGAGGAGGCGGCGCGCATGCGGCTGACGTCAAGCTCGCTCACGGTCGGAGCCCGGTTGCCCCAGGCGCTGCGGGTGTGGGTCAGCACCGCCGCCACGTCGGCGTCGCTCAGGCGCAGCGCGAAGGGCGGCATGCCGTAGGGCCGGGGGTTGCCGGTGGTGGCGGGCGCAAAGCCGCCGTACAGCACCATCTGCACCAGGTTGGAGGGATTGGCCAGGCTCACGGCACGGTTGCCCGCCAGTGCCGGATAGGCGGCTGCCACGCCGCGGCCCTGGGCACCATGGCAGTCGGCGCAATACTGGTCGTAGAGTTTGGCGCCACGGGCCGATCCGACCCCTGCCACCGTGGCAGCCGCAGCAGGCTGCTGCGGCAGTGCCCGCAGAAAGGCCGCCATCGCACCCAGATCGGCATCACTCAGGTACTGCGTGCTGTGCAACACCACCTCGGCCATCGGGCCGGTGACCGAGCCGCGCGGTGCGACGCCGGTCTTGAGCAGGGTCGCAACCTCGGCCGGGCTCCAGTGCGCCACGCCGGCCTCCAGCGGCGAGGTCAGGGCCGGCGCATACCAGTTCTGCATCGGGATCGCGCCACCGCCCAGGTCCAGCGAGCGGTCGCTGGCGCCCAGGGCGTTGCGCGCCGTGTGGCAGGCGCTGCAATGGCCCAGGGCCTGCACCAGGTAGGCGCCACGTTCGCCCTCGGCCAACCCGGCAGCGCCACCGGCGGGCTCGAAGTACAGCGCGCGCCAGGCCGCCAGCGCCGCCTGCGTGCCGTAGGGCCAGCGCAGCGCATGCGGCGTCGCGGCGCGTGTCACTGGTGGCAGGCTGCGCAGATAGGCAAACAGCGCATCGGCATCGGCGCGCGTGACCCGGGTGTAGCTGGTATAAGGGAAGGCCGGGTACAACAGCCGGCCATCGCGTGAGCGGCCATGGTGCAGGGCCTGCCAGAAGTCTTCGTTGCTCCAGGCGCCCAGACCGGTGGCCGGGTCGGGTGTCAGGTTGCCGGAATAAACGGTGCCGAAGGGCGTCTGGATGCCGCGCCCGCCGCTCCAGGGTGGCGCGCCACGCTCGCTGTGGCAGGCCTGGCAGTTGCCGGCGCGTGCCAGGTAGGCGCCGCGCTGCAGCAGTTCGGGTGCGGCCGGGGTGCCTGGCGTTGCGCTGGCGCTGCTGGCGCCGGTGCCCGGGTTGGTGGCACTGGCACGGCCGCAGTCGGGCGCCGGCCCGGGGCCCGAGGGCGGCGTCAGTGCCGGCTTGCTGTCGGCCGGCACCGGCTGACTGGAGAGCCAGTGAGCCAGCGCGTTGAGCTCGGCCGTGGACAGGGCGCGCGTGACCTCGGCCATGCAGTCCGGTGCATGGGCCTTGCGCTGGCCCGACTTCCAGCCACCGAGCTGGGCATTGAGGTAGTCGCGCGGCAGGCCTAGCAGGCCGGGCACGTCGGGTGCCACGCCGGTCAGACGCTGGCCGTGGCAACGCACGCAGGCCGGCAGCTGGCGCCCGCTGTCGCCCTGCAGCGCGAGCGTGCGACCGCGTGCCAGTGTGGCTGCGTCGGCTGCGGCCGGCTTCGGTGGCGGGTAGGGCAGTTCCAGTTGCGCATAGTGGCGCGCAATCTGCGCCAGGTAGGCGTCGCTCAGCGGTTCGACCAGCCGTGTCATCAGTCCATAGTGGCGCCGGCCGTCACGGAAGTGCTGCAGCTGGTGGTACAGGTAGCCCTCGGGCTTGCCGGCCAGGCGCGGGTAGAAGCCGTCAGGGCCGGCACGGCCCTGGTCGCCATGGCAGGCGCTGCAGGCCAGCAGCCGCTGCGCCATGCTGTCCTCGAACGGTGCCGCCACGACCAGCAGCGGCCACAGGGTGAGCTGAAACAACAGGCGTGGCAACAGGCGGTTCATGGCCGCAATTATCCCGACTGGAACCGGCCAGGGCTGGCCTGTGGCCACGCCTCAGTGGGCAGTACCACACCAGTCAAGGCGGTACGTGTTGACCGAGGCGGCGCTCAGGCCCAGATCACCGGCTTGCGCTGCGCCATCCAGGCTTCGTAATGGCTGGCATAGCTGTCCTCGATGCGCGGCCGTTTGACCTTGAAGGTGGGCGTGACCATCCCATTCTCCGGGGTCCAGGCGATCGGCACCACCACCAGGCAGTCGAGCTGCTCGTGCGCTTCCAGCTTGGCATTCACGGCTTTCAGGTGGGCCGTGAGCGACTGCGTCATGGTGGCGCGCTCGCCAGCGTCGGCGCTGCGTTTGAGCGCGTCGGGCGAGAGCATCACCAGCGCCAGCGGCTGGGCGAAGTTGGCGCCGCTGACGGCGCAGGCCTCGATGTCGGGATGCGTCACCAGCAGGTCCTCGATCGGCGCCGGTGCCACGTACTTGCCCTTGCTGGTCTTGAACAGGTCCTTTACCCGGCCGGTGATGCGCAGGTAGCCCTGGGCGTCGATCTGGCCCTTGTCGCCGGTGCGCAGCCAGCCGTCCGCCGTCATGGTGGCGGCGGTCTGCTCCGGGTCCTTGTAGTAGCCCACCATCAGGGCCGGGCAACGCATCTGGATCTCGCCGGTGGCCGGGTCGATCCGGCAGTCCACGCCGTCATAGGGCAGCCCCACGGTGCCGGGCTTGAAGCTGCCGGGCAGAGTGGCGTGCGAGATGCCGCTGTTCTCGGTCATGCCATAGACCTCGATCAGGTCCAGCCCCAGATCGCGGTACCAGCGCAGAACATCGGGTGGCATCGGCGCGGCACCACCGGCGGCCAGCCGGCATTGGTCCAGCCCCAGGCCCTTGAGCACCTTGCGCCGCACGATGCCGCCGATCAGCGGCAGACCGATCAGGCGCTTGAGCTTGGCCGGCGGCATCTTGGCATGCACGCCCTGCTGGAACTTGACCCACAGCCGCGGCACCGAGAAGAACACCGTGGGCCGGGCCCGCTGCAGGTCCTGCACAAAGGTGTCGAGTGATTCGGCAAAGAAGATGTGGCTGCCGTTGCGCAAAGCACCCTGCTCGATGATCATGCGCTCGGCCACGTGGGCCAGCGGCAGGTAGGAGAGGTAGCGGTCACTGCTGTCCATGCGGACCCTGCGCGCGGCGCTGGTCAGGCCCCAGGCCATGGTGTTGAAACGGTGCATCACACCCTTGGGGTTGCCGGTGGTGCCCGAGGTGTAGATCACGGTCGCCAGGTCCTCACCGTCGCGTACCGGGTTACCGGCCATCGGCGCCTGGGCTGCAATCAGGCTGTCCCAGGTGCTGCCCGGCAACTTCGGTGCCAGCGGCATGATGACCAGCGGCACGTTTGCCGGCACGCCGCTCAAGGCCGCCACGTCGTCAAGCTTGCCGACAAAGCAGGCCCGGGCTTCGCTGTGGTCCAGGATGTAGCGCAGCGCGTCGCCGTTGAAGGTGGGGTAGATCGGCACCGATACATGGCCAGCCATCCAGATTGCCAGGTCTGCCAGGATCCAGTGGGCGCTGTTCTTGCCCAGAATGGCAATCGTCGAGCCCGCCGGCCAGCCCTGGGACTGGATCCAGCCAGCCATGCGCCGGGCTTCGTCCGCGGCTTGCAGCCAGGTGATCTCGCGCACGGCACCGCCACCAATGGGCTGGGTCATGAAGACCTTGCTGCCGTGTTCACGCTCCCAGCGGTAGAGGCGCTGCAGTGGCAGCTCGTCGGCGGTGACAACAATTTCCTGGGCCATGGACAAAACTCCGGTAGGTGGGTGCCGTCGATTCTGGCGCCCGTACGCAGCGCCGGCCATGGTGTAGACCCTAAGCGCAGGCGAGCGGCGTTACCGGATATCGGTGTTGGGAGCGCCAGTGCCAAACTCCGCACCCGGCTGCTACCATCACCGGCATGAAGCGCCGTCCCCTGTTGCTGCTGCCACTGGGTTTTTTGGGCAGCCTGGCCCTGGCCGACAGCCCGAAGGTGCAGTCGCTGGACGAGGCCCTGCGCTGGCTCGAGCGGCTTGAGCGTGCGGCCGCCGTGGACAGCAGCACAGCCTGGCCGATGCCGGCTGTGCTGGCGCATCTGGCGCAGAGCATCGAGATGAGCATGGACGGTTTTCCGCAGCCCAATAGCGCCTTGTTCCAGTCCACCGTGGGGGCTGCCGCCTTTGCGGTGTTCCGCTGGCGCGGCAGCATGAACCACAGCCTGACCGAGCCGATTCCCGGCGCCGCAGCCCTTCCGGGGCCGGGTGACTGGAAGCCGGCTGCGGCCCGGCTGCGGGCCGCTATCGCGCGTTTCTCCACGCACCAGGGGCCCTTGAAGCCGCACTTTGCCTATGGAGCCTTGAGCCGATCCGACTTTGCCCTGGCGCACGTCATGCACATTGCGAATCACCAGGACGCGGTCAACGCCCGCTGAAGTTCGCTGGCAAGCCGGCACTCAGAACAGCTGGGGCGTGCCTGCTATGGAATCAGCAGTGCTCCGTGCTTTCTGGATCCGGATTGCAGCCGGTTTCGCATTGAGAAGCTGGGCATCATCGGCGCTCACCAGTGCGCCCACGCGCACTCCGAGCAGGCGCAGCCGACGCTGCAGCGGCACCCGTTTGAGGCACAGACCGGCGGTGTGGCGGATGGTGGCGGCGTCCGAGATGTAGTGCTCAATGGTCTGGTCGCGCGTCACGCCCTTGAAGTCGTCGTAGCGCAGCTTGATGCCAATAGTCTTGCCGGCATAGCCCTTGCGCTGCAGGTCCCCGGCGAGTTGTTCGCACAGCCGGGTGAAGATGGCGCCCAGCTCGGCCTTGTCATGCACCGCATGCAGGTCCCGGTCGAAGGTGGTCTCGCGGCTGATGGATACCGGCTCACTCTCGGTCACCACCGGGCGGTTGTCACGGCCCCAGGCGGCTTCATGCATCCAGGCACCGGTGGCCCGGCCGAAATGGCCGATCAGTGCCTCGCGGCTCTGGGCGGCGAGCTCGCCGATGGTGTGTATGCCCAGGGCCGAAAGCCGCTCGCTGGCCTTGGGGCCGATGCCGTTGATCTTGCGGCAGGCCAGTGGCCAGACCCGCGCCTGCAGGTCGGCCTCGAACACCACCGAGATGCCGTTGGGCTTGTCGAACTCGCTCGCCATCTTGGCCAGCAGCTTGTTCGGCGCCACGCCGACCGAACAGGTCAGACCGGTGGCGTCGAAGATGCCTTTCTGGATCAGCCGCGCCAGCACCCGCCCGCCCTCGCGCTGGCCGCCGGGCACGTCGGTGAAGTCGATGTAGACCTCGTCCACGCCGCGGTCCTCCATCAGCGGTGCGATCTCCAGGATGGTGGCCTTGAACAGGCGCGAGTACTTGTGGTATTCCTCGAAATCCAACGGCAGCAGGATCGCCTGCGGGCAGAGCTTGGCGGCCTTCATCAGACCCATGGCCGAGCCCACGCCGAACTGGCGCGCGGCATAGGTGGCAGTGGTGATGACGCCGCGCCCGGCGTAGTTACGCAGCACTGCAAAGGCTTCGAGCGGTACCCGGCTGCGTGGCCGTTCTTGTCCGGCTGCGGCGGCTGCCTCGTAGATTTTGCGCACTGTTTCGTCCTGGGCCTGGCGGCCACCACCGATCACCACTGGTAGCCCCCTGAGCTGCGGATAGCGCAGCAGTTCCACCGACGCATAGAACGCGTCCATGTCGAGGTGGGCAATGCGGCGCAACGGGCTGCTCATGCCGGCAGGATAGCAAGGCGCAGCGCCCTGCCGTCTGCCGCGGCCATGTCAGCCCGATGAACTTGGCAGCCACACCTCCGCTGCCAACGCTGCGCGATTGGCGCAGACTGGGGCGTCGGGAATCAACGCTTCCTGTCAACCTCGTGGCCGATAACGCCGCCGATGGCGGCACCGCCCACGGTTCCGATGGGACTGCCGCCCGTCAAAACGGATCCTGCCACCGCCCCGATGCCGGCACCGACGGCGGTATTCTGGCCGCGCTGGGACATGCCGCTGCAGCCGCCCAGACCCAGCACCACAGCGAGGGTGAGCGAGGCCAATGTCAATTTACGTGTCGTTTGCATTGCAATTTCTCCTGTTGCGTCATATGTACCGAAACCTGCCGGAATCCGGCACCGTTCACTGGCCGAAGCGTGCTTTGGCATCGCTCACGCACTGGTCCTTGGCACTGCCGGCCAGCACCTCACACTTGGCCTTGGCAACGGCGAAATCGGCCGAACGCTTGTCGGCGTTGGCGTCCTGGCGCGCATCCGCGATCTTGGTCATGGCGGTGAGGTTGGCGTCCGCCACCTTTTCGTTGGCCGCTGCATTCGCCTTGTAGGTCTTCATCAGCGCCTTGGCATCGGCCTCGGCGTGGATCTGGCTGGCCTTGGCCTCCTTGACGCAGACGGTCTTGTCATTGCCGGCCTTGTCATCGCAGCGTTCAACGGCTACGGCGTAGATCGCATCGGCCTTGGCAACCTGGGCCTTGTATTGCGTCTTGGCAGAAGGCTTGTCGTTGAAGTCGAGCTCGGCCTGGGCCACGTCGCGCCGCCCCTTGGCATCGGCAACGCAGACGTCCTTGGCATTGCCTGCGAAGATGTCACAGCGCGTCCTGGCCGCCTTGTAGTCGGCGTCGATGGCTTGCCCCCGGGCCTTGTATTGGGTATTGTCCATGCCTTGCGCCAGCGCGGCGGTGCTGCAGGTCAGGCCGATGGCCAGCGCCAGCACGCTTGAAGTGGGGGCCTTCATGCCATGTCCTCGTGTTTTTGCATCTCCTGCCAGGCCGTGACCTGCTGGTCGGCTTCGTCCTTGCTGATGCCATAGACCTCCTGGATCTTTCCGGCCAGCTTGTCGCGCTTGCCTTCCAGGACATCGAGTTGGTCCTCGGTCAGCTTGCCCCACTGCTGTTTCACGCTGCCCTTGAACTGTTTCCAGTTGCCTTCAATGCGATCCCAGTTCATATGATTTCTCCATCGAGGTTGTACGTTGGCGTTGGGCGCCAGTTGCTTGTCATCTGTCGTCCACGTCAATGGCTTCACCATAGGCAGGCCAGCATGGCATTTCAGTGTGCTGTCGCACACAAGCGCTCGACGCGCTCTTCTCTGGAGTGGGGGCAGGGATTCGTCCTACAGCCGAGCACCGGGCGGCCCCGGGGTGGGTGGGCGTCTTGACATGGTTGCGCCGCGCCCGCATATTGCGCGGCTTCAGACAACTCCGGGAGTTCCCATGAAAAGCTGGTTGAAGTGGCTGTTGGGCATCGTTGGCCTGCTGGCCGTGCTGCTGCTCGCCGCCGTGCTGTTGGGCCAGCATCTGGCCGAGCGCAAGCGCAACCGCACGGTCAGCCTGCAGGTCAGCGCCGTGCCCTACACCGACGACGCTGCGGCGCTGGCCCGCGGCAAGTACCTGTTCGAATCGCGCGGTTGCGTCGATTGCCATGGCGCGAACGGGGCCGGCCGCACTTTCGTCAACGACGGCAAGGGCACGCACATTGCCGGCCCCAACATCACGCCCGCCGGGGTGGTGGCCAGGTACCAGCCGGTGGACTGGGTGCGCACCATCCGCCATGGTGTCAAGCCCGGTGGCCGGCCGGCCCTGATCATGCCCAGCGAGGACTACAACCGCCTGACCGATGTGGATCTGGCCGCGTTGGTGGCCCATGTGCGCAGCCTGGCGCCGGTACAGGGCGGCAAGGCCGTGATCGAGCTGCCCTTGCCAGCCTGGGTGTTGTATGGCTTTGACAAAATTCCCGACGCCGCCCAGCGCATTGACCATGCGTTGGCGCCGTCGCAACCGGTGGCCGCAGCGGTAAGCGTGGAGCACGGCGCCTATGTGGGTGCCATGTGCATTGGCTGCCACGGCAAGGGCCTGTCCGGCGGCACGATTCCAGGTGGTCCGCCAGACTGGCCGCCGGCGGCCAACATCACGCCGGGCGAAGGCTCGGTCATGGGCCGCTACCAGGATGCGGATGCGCTGGTGGCGATGTTCCGCAGCGGCAAGCGGCCCGACGGCACGGCCATTCCGGTGATGCCCTTTGAGTCGCTGGCAAAAATGGACGAGACCGATATCCGGGCGCTGCATGCCTTCCTGAAGACCGTACCGGCGCGCCCCGCAGGGCAGCGCTGACCGCTGCGCCAGGCACCGGATCGCGGCCGGCGCGGTGCCGGGGGAAGGCGCTTCGGCGCTGCCGCCAATGTCCTTCTGACCATACCGGGTTTTCGAGGGTTTGTCCGGGTATGGAATGGCGCGGTGCCATGACTATCATCGCGCAACACCGCGCAGCCCATGCCGCGGATTCCAACAACGAGGCGGACCCACGATCCATGGCGAATGCTGCTGATGCTTTGCTGAGCGTACGCGAGGTCTCTGTGCGTTTTGGCGGCATCGTGGCGCTGGACGGTGTCAGCTTCGATGTGCAGCGCGGCTCAATCTGCGGCCTGATCGGGCCCAACGGCGCCGGCAAGACCACGCTTTTCAATTGCATGAGCCGGCTCTATGACTACCAGAGCGGCGACATCCTGTTCGAAGGCAGCTCGATCACCGCCACGCCCACACACCGGATAGCCGGCCTGGGCCTGGGACGTACCTTCCAGAACCTGGCGATGTTCCGCACCATGCCGGTGCGAGAGAACGTGATGGTGGGCGCTCATTCGCGCTCCAGCTGCGGCTTTCTCTCCAGCGCGCTGCGCTTGCCCCGTGTTGCTGCCGAGGAGAACCGGCTGCGCCAGCGTGCCGACGAGATCATGGACTACCTGGAGTTGACGCCGCACCGCGACAAGGCCGTGGGTGACCTGCCCTTCGTCACGCAAAAGCGGGTGGAACTGGGGCGGGCCCTGGCTGCCGAACCCAAGCTGTTGATGCTGGACGAGCCAGCGGCCGGGCTGAACCATGAGGAGCTGGAAGATCTGGCGCGGCTGATCCGTGATGTGCGCGACCGGCTGGGCATCACGGTGCTGCTGGTGGAGCACCACATGCATCTGGTGATGAGCGTGTCCGACCACATCGTGGCGCTGAACTTCGGCCGGCGCATTGCCCAGGGAACACCTGCGGAGATCCAGAGCCATCCGGACGTGATCGAAGCCTATCTGGGAGCGCCAGCCCATGCCTGAGGCTGTGCTCGATCACCAGAACGCAACTGCCAACCGGGCGGCTGGGCCTGCGCTGTTGCAGGTCCAGGGGCTGAAGGCATCCTATGGACCGACGCAGGTGCTGTACGGGCTCGACTTTTCCTTGCGAGCCGGGCATATCACTGCGATTCTGGGTGCCAATGGCGCCGGCAAGACGACGACGCTGCGGGCCCTGTGCCAGACCGTGCGTACCAGCGGCAGCATCCTGTTCGATGGCCAGCAACTGGTGGGCCGAGTGACCGAAAACGTGGTTCGCATGGGCGTTGCCCATGTGCCTGATGGCCGCGGCACCTTCAATGCGCTGTCGGTCGAGGAGAACCTGCGCCTGGGTGCCTATGTGCGCCGTGACAAGGCCGAACTGGCGCATGACATGGAGAAGGCGTTCACGCGCTTTCCGATCCTCAAGGAGCGCCGGCACCAGCAGGCCGGCACGCTGTCGGGCGGGCAGCAGCAGATGCTGGCGATCTGCCGGGCGCTGATGCTGCGGCCCAAGCTGCTGTTGCTGGACGAGCCTTCGTTCGGGCTGGCGCCGCTGATCGTGGCCGAGATCTTCCACATCATGCGCACTATCAACCAGGAAGACCGCGTCAGCATGCTGCTGGTGGAGCAGAACGCCAGCCTGGCGCTGGACCTGGCGGACCATGCCTATCTGCTGGAGACCGGCAGGGTGGCGCTGTCCGGACCGGCGGTCGAGATCAAGAACAACGAGTCGGTGCGCCGCGCGTACCTGGGCTATTGAGAGCGGGCAAATCCATGGAAGGACTTCTGCACCAGATCTTTTCCGGCCTCGCGAGTGGCTGCATCTATGGCTCGATCGGCCTGGCGCTGGTGATGATCTACCAGGCCACGCATCACCTGAACTTTGCCCAGGGCGAGATGGCCACCTTCAGCACCTTCATCGCCTGGGCCCTGGTGCAGGCCGGCTGGCCCTACTGGGGCGCATTCTTCGCCACCGTGGCGATCTCGTTCACCGGCGGTCTGCTGATCCAGCGCCTGATCCTGCGGCCAGTGGAAAAGGCACCGGTACTGACCAACGTGATCGTGTTCATCGGCCTGCTGCTGATCTTCAACGCATTGGCCGGCTGGATCTTTGACCACACCATCAAATCCTTCCCCAGTCCGTTCCCGAAGGACTCGGTGCTGAGCAACCAGTTCTTCTCGGCGCATGACCTGGGCTCCTTCGGCGTGATGCTGTGCGTGCTGCTGGCGCTGTTTGCCTTCTTCCGCTTCACGCCCATCGGCCTGGCGATGCGGGCCGCGGCGCAGAACCCGGATTCGGCCCGGCTGGTGGGCATCCGCGTGTCCTGGATGCTGGCGCTGGGCTGGGGCCTGGCGGCGGCCATCGGCTCGATTGCCGGCATGATGGTGGCGCCCACCGTGTTCCTGGACCCGAACATGATGTCCGGCATCCTGCTGTACGGCTTTGCCGCGGCGCTGCTGGGCGGCATCGACAACCCGCTGGGCGCCGTGTTCGGTGGCTTCCTGGTGGGTGTGCTGGAGAACCTGCTGGGTGCCTATGTGATCGGCACCGAGCTCAAGCTGACCGTGGCGCTGGTACTGATCGTGGGCACGCTCACGCTCAGGCCCGACGGCCTGTTCGGCAAGAAAGTGGTGACCCGCGTATGAAGCCGCTGGATCGGAAATGGCTCTGGTTCTGGGGCGCGTTGCTGCTGCTGGCGCTGTTGCTGCTGCCGTTCCTGGTGAAGAACTACCGGGTGTTCCAGTTCAACCTGGTGATGGTCTACGCCATTGCCATCCTGGGGCTGAACATCCTGACCGGTTTCAATGGCCAGATCTCGCTCGGCCATGGCGCCTTCTACGCCTTTGGCGCCTATACAGCGGCGGTGCTGATGGACCACTTTGGCTGGCCGTACTGGGCCACGCTGCCGATCGCCGGCGTGCTGTGCTTCGGCTTCGGCTTCCTCATCGGCTTTCCGGCGTTGCGCCTGGCGGGCCACTACCTGGCGCTGGCGACGCTGGGGCTGGCGCTGGCGGTGCCGCAGTTGCTCAAGTACAAGAAGATCGAAGGGCTGACCGGCGGTGTGCAGGGCATTGTGCTGACCAAGCCCGAGCCGCCGTTCACCTTCCGGCTTTTCGATGCGCCCTTCAACGCCGACCGCTGGCTGTATTTCTTCAGTCTGGCGGTGACCGCCCTGATGTTCCTGCTGGCATGGAACATGTTGCGGGGCCGGGTCGGGCGGGCCCTGGTGGCGGTACGGGACCACCCGATTGCCGCCACGGCGATGGGCATCAATTTACCCATGTTCAAGTCGCTGGCCTTTGGTGTCTCGGCCGGCTTCACCGGTGTGGCCGGTGCCATGGGCGCGATTGCGGTGGCCTTTGTCTCGCCCGACAGCTTCACGCTGCAGCTCTCCATCTTCCTGCTGGTGGGCCTGGTGGTCGGTGGCCTGGCCTCGATCCCCGGCGCCATCTTTGGCGGCATCTTCATTCAGTTCGTGCCAAACATTGCCGACGAGATCTCGAAGTCGGCACCAGCGGCGATCTATGGCGTGCTGCTGATCGTCCTGATGTACCTGATGCCTGCAGGGGTGATGGGGCTGTTGCGCCAGCGCTGGGTGCAATGGCGCCGGCGCAGTGCCAGCGCGGGTTTGCCCGGTCAACCCTGAGGTGATCCGGGCGTTGTTTGTGGACCTTTAACAAAGATGGAGACGCGTACCATGAAACTGAAAGCTCTCAGCCTGGTTCTGGCCGGTCTGGCCATGGCTGCTACCGGTTCTTCCGCGCTGGCGCAGAAGAAATACGACCCCGGTGCCACCGACAAGGAAATCAAGGTCGGCCACCTCAACCCCTATTCCGGTCCGGCCTCGGCCTACGGTGCTATCGGCAAGGCCATCGGCGCATATTTCGACAAGGTCAATGCCGAAGGCGGTGTGAACGGCCGGATGGTCAAGTTCATCTCGCTCGATGACGGCTACAACCCGGCCAA
The DNA here is from genome assembly GCA_031372035.1 of Rhodoferax sp. Lineage (GTDB taxonomy): Bacteria > Pseudomonadota > Gammaproteobacteria > Burkholderiales > Burkholderiaceae_C > CAISIP01. Next base: position 23,527 of record JANMKM010000517.1, read on the forward strand.
GACGGTGGAGCAGGCGCGCAAGCTGGTGGAAGAAGACGAAGTCCTGCTGATCTTCCAGCCGCTGGGTACGCCCTCGAATTCGGCGATCCACAAGTACATGAACACCAAGAAGGTGCCGCAACTGTTTGTCGCCACCGGCGCCACCAAGTGGGGTGACCCGAAGAACTTCCCCTACACCATGGGCTGGCAGCCAAGCTACCAGTCGGAAGCCAAGATCTTCGCGGCCCACATCCTGGAGACCAAGCCAAACGCCAGGATAGGCATCCTGATGCAGAACGACGACTACGGCAAGGACTACCTCAAGGGCTTCGAGGATGGCCTGGGCGACAAGGCCAAGACCATGATCGTCTCCAAGGTGACCTAC
>JANMKM010000610.1:0-7535 GCA_031372035.1 Rhodoferax sp.
CCCGTGACATCCTGCAGGTCGGGCCCTGGGGACTGGGGCTGCTGCGGGCGGCTCCGGCAGTGGGTGCCTTGACAATGTCGGTGGCGCTGACCCGCTGGCCGCTGGAGCGCTACGTGGGTCGGGCGCTGCTGGGCGCCGTGGCGCTGTTCGGCCTGTGCATGGTGGGCTTTGGCTGGTCCACCAGCCTGTGGCTGTCGCTGCTGCTGCTGGCCATCTCCGGCGCTGCCGACATGGTGAGCGTGGTGGTGCGCCAGACCCTGATGCAGTTGGAAACGCCGGACCACATGCGCGGGCGCGTCTCGGCCGTCAACTCCATCTTCATCGGCGCCTCAAACCAGCTCGGCGAGTTCGAGTCCGGCGCCACCGCCGCCTGGCTCGGGCCAGTGGGGTCGGTATTGCTGGGTGGGGTAGGCACCCTGTGCATCGCCGCCCTGTGGTGCAAGCTGTTTCCAGCGCTGCTGCAGCGTGACCGGATGGTGGCGCGGCGGCATTGAAGGAACGCGCTCGCCTTGGACTCTTGTTGCTGGTTGTTCCGCAGGCGGGAGCACTGTTGCCGGGGCGCTGTTCTTGGTGAGAGCAGGCCGCCGGCGCACTCAGCTCCGCGGCTGTCACCCGGCCTTCGGCCTCCTTCTTTACGCCGCTGCGCCGAGCACCCCGCCGACCTGATCTTGCGAGCGGGGTTGGCGCTCAACCGATGCCGGGCCCCCAGGTTATCGCTTGTGAGCCAAGTCTCTTGTCGCTTCAAAAGAAGTAACCACTCTTGCTTTTTCCATGCGCCTAAGGGTTACATTTCCGCGCGTGAAATCTGCTGGAGCACATTCTTTCCGAAGCACGGCTGGATGGGTTAACACACATATTTCCAGGGTTCCGAGAATTATCGACATATCGCGCACCTAAGCCGCGCCAACCACGGCCGCTGCCAAGGATGCCAGGGTGGGTGGCGAAGTAGAGGGGGAGGAGGAGACCTTGGCCGACGACGGAGGACACTCGCGGAGCTACCCACCCCGGCTTCCTCGGCGTACCAGCGCCTTGCTCCGAAGTCTTCGGCCCGTCAGCGCCTGACCCCGGCATTCTCGGCGTACACCGCCTGAGCCGCTTCAGCAGTCACCCCACTGGACTGAACATCGGCACCGGTGCCCCTGCGTCAGTGTCCTTGAAGACCAGTTGCACCCGCTGCCCGATGCGCAGCCGTTGTATCCCTTGCATGCTATGGATTCAGTAGCTGTCCGTGCCTGTCAGCAAAGCGCTGCAGCCTGATTGTGCCTTCATTTTTGGGGCCCGAGGCGGCCCGGGCGGCGATGCTGCAGGGTGGCGCTGGCCGCGGTGCAAAATAGGGCGCAGTCGCCAGCCTTCTGCTGGCTGGCCTGTCCGGCAATCAAGACCGAACCTCACCAGAGCTCTCCATGGATCACAAGTCGACTCCATCCACCACGGCATCGACATTTGGCCGGCCCTTTGCCGCCGCTGCCCCCGTGCGCAGTGCCGATGATGTGCGCGCGCTGGAGCGCAGGCCCTTGCATGAGGCGCTGACAGTGCACAGCACCTATGGCCTGTTCTGCAATTCGGCCCGGGCTTTCGGCGACAAGACCGCGCTGGTGTTCCTGCGCAGCGGCGACCCCGAGGCTGAGCCGATCCGCTGGTCGTACAGCAGGCTGCTGCAGGGCATTCATCAGACCGCGAACCTGCTGCACAGCCTGGGCCTGGGCCCGCAGGATTGCGTGGCGGTGCTGCTGCCGGCCTGCCTGGAATACCACCTGGCGCTATGGGGCGGCGAGGCTGCCGGCATCGTGCAGCCGCTCAATCCGCTGCTCAGCGACGAGAAGCTGGCCTCGCTGCTGCGTACGGCGCAGGCCAAGGTGCTGATTGCCTGGGGTGCGGACGACGATGCCGGTTACTGGTCCAAGGCCATGCGGCTGCGTGATCAGGTGGCCACGCTCAGCACCGTGCTGCGGGTGCTGCCGCCGGACACGCACGCCGGTGCCGCTCTACCTGCCGGCGTGCTTGATTTTGGCGACGCCTGCGCCGCCCAGCCGGATGACCGGCTGCTGAGCCAGCGCCAGATCGTGGCGCGGGACATTGCTGCCTACTTCCACACCGGTGGCACCACCGGCGCGCCCAAGCTGGCGCGCCACAGCCATGGTGCTCAGGTGTTCACGGCCTGGGCCAGCGTGATGATGACCGGCGTCCAGCCCAGTGACGTGACGATCAACGGCTATCCGCTGTTCCATGTGGCCGGCGTCTTGCCGGGCTCGCTGGCTACGTTGTCGGCCGGGGTGGAGATGATCATCCCCACCACCAGCCTGCTGCGCAACAGGGAGGTGCTGCGCAATTACTGGCGGCTGGTGCAGAAGTACCGGGCCACCATGCTTTCGGCCGTGCCCACGGTGCTGGCGGCGCTGGCCAGCGTGCCGCTGGACGGTGCCGATATTTCATCCGTGCGCTACTGCCGCACCGGTGCCGCACCGCTGCCGCCAGAACTGGCGGCGCGCTTCAAGAGCCTGTTCGGCCTGCACGTGCATGAGAGCCTGGGCATGACCGAGATGGCAGGCATCTCCACCATCACGCCGCTGGGCGTGGAGGGGCCGGCCGGTTGTGTCGGCTTTCGCCTGCCGCACAGCCGGATGCGGATCGTGGCGCTGGATGCGCAGGGTGGCGCCAGCGACCGCGATCTGCCCGCTGGCGAGACCGGCATGGTGCTGTTCAAATCGCCGAATCTGTTCTCCGGTTTCCTGGACGAGAAGGACAACGCCCAGGCCTTCACCGCCGATGGCTGGCTGGCCACCGGTGATCTGGGCTGGATTGATGCCCATGAACGGCTGAACCTCACCGGCCGCTCGAAGGACTTGATCATCCGCAGCGGCCACAACATCGACCCGAAGGTGATCGAGGACGCGCTGGGTGCGCACCCGGCCGTGCAGCTGTGTGCTGCGGTGGGCGCGCCCGACGCCTATGCCGGTGAGCTGCCGGTGGTGTATGCCACACTGGTGCCGGGTGGCACAGCGACCGAGGCCGATTTGCTGGCCTTCACCGCCGAGCGGGTGGACGAGGCGCCGGCGCGACCCAAGTCCGTGACCATCATCGAGCGGATGCCGACCACCAACGTGGGCAAGATCTTCAAGCCCGAGCTGCGCCAGATGGCGGCGCTGGCGGTGGTGCAGACACTGGTGACGGCGGCCTGCGACGATGCGGGGGTGTTGTCGGCCTTGCGACCAGTGGTGCGTTTGCAGACTGCAGGTGACATTACGGTGCAACTTGCTGGCGAACTGGAACAGAAGGCTGCGGCGCAGTTGCGGCAGCGCCTTGTGGCCGTGCTGCAACCCTTGCCGGTGAAGACCATGGTGTTGCCCGGCTGATAGCAAGCTGCGTTCGCTGGACAAGAGCCGTCCAGCCAGGAGATGTGGCGTGTGGATGACGCAATCGCCGCGCCCGCCAGGGCCATGAAGACCGCGAGTACGCCGATGAAAATGCCTGCGAACAACATGCTGTGCTGCTCCTGAAGCCCGGCATTGTGGCTCGGCCTGGTTTCAGGCCGGTGTCGCTTTGGCCCGGGCTGTATCAGTTGTATCGTGCCAGGGTGTCGGCGATCAGCGCAGCACCAGCACCGGCACCGCGCTGTGGGTCAGCACATGCTGGGTCTCGCTGCCCAGCAGCACGCGCTTGATGCCTTTACGGCCATGCGAGGCCATGACGATCAGGTCGGCCTTGTGCTTGCGTGCGGCGGAGATGATGGCTTCGGCCACCATGTTGGAGCGTGCCAGCACGCTGCGGGCCTTGATGCCCTTGGAGATGGCGCCGTTCCTCACGGCGTCGACGATGGCCTGGGCTTCATCGGCCCACTTCTGCTCGATCCGGGCCACGTCGTCATTGGAGATGGTCACACCACCTTCGAAGTAGGTCACGGGGTAGCGCTGCACCACGGTCAGCGCAATCAACTCCGCGCCCAGCGCGCTTGCCAGTGTGACGGCGCTGCTGACTGCCTTCTGCGAAAGCTTGGATCCGTCGGTTGCCACAAGAATGCGTTGGTACATGGTTGCTCCTGGTTGATGGGACATGCGCTCAGCTTACGCCGCGCTTGGCGGCAGCGCTTGATCCATGTCAAGCGCTCTGCCAGGGCCGACAGATAGGCTTGCCCCATGAATACTGCCGTGCCTTCACAGGCCTTGCCGCGCATGGCAGGGGTGGCCACTGCCGCCACCGGGCCGACCGTGGCCTGGGACGATCCGGCTGAGTGGCAAAGCTTCAGCGCTCCGGTTGCCGGGGCCGAGGGTGCGTGGGAGTCCTGTGTTGCGGTCCTGGGCATGCACTGCGCAGCCTGCGCCATGACTGTGGAGCAACTGCTCATGCCGGTGCCTGGGGTCGCGTCGGTCCAGGTCAGTGGTGCTGGTGCGCTGGCGCGGCTGGTGTGGCGGCCCGCGCTGGGCCAGCCGTCGGCCTGGTTGCAGGCCCTGCGCGGCAGCGGCTACAGCCTGTTGCCGGCGGGCGACCCGCAGGTGCTGCAACAGCGTCTGCGCGAGCGCCGGTTGTTGTTGTGGCGCTGGCTGGTGGCTGGCTTTTGCATGATGCAGGTGATGATGTACGCCTACCCGGCATACAGCGCCGCCAGCGGCGAGATCACGCCCGACATGCAGGCCCTGCTGCGCTGGGCCTCGTGGGTCCTGACGCTGCCGGTGATCCTGTTTTCCTGCGCGCCGTTCTTCCAGGCTGCATGGCGCGACCTGCGGGCCGGGCGCGTCGGCATGGACGTGCCGGTGGCGCTGGGTCTGGCCATGGCCTTCGCCGCCAGCAGTGCCGCCACCTTCGACCCCAGCGGGCCCTGGGGCGCAGAGGTGTGGTTCGACTCGGTCACCATGTTCGTGTTCTTCCTGCTCAGCGGCCGGTTGCTGGAGGCGCGGTTGCGCGCGCGCAGCGCAGGCGCGCTGGAGGCCCAGCTGCAGCGCATGCCGCACAGCGTGGAGCGGCAGCGCGCTGACGGTTCGTTCGAGCGTGTGGCTGTTCGGCGTGTGACAGTGGGTGACACGTTGCGGGTGGCGCCGGGCGAGGTGATTGCAGCCGACGGCGTGATCCTGCGCGGCAACACCAGCGTGGACGAAGCGATGCTGACCGGCGAGTCGCTGCCGCTCCCGCGCAGCATTGGCGACGCCGTGATTGCCGGCAGCAACAACCTGGATGGCCTGCTGCTGCTGCGGGTTGAGCGCACCGGGGCCGAGACCCGGCACGCCGCCCTGGCAGCCCTGATGCAGCAGGCGGCGACCGAGAAGCCGCGGCTGGCACAGCTGGCCGACCGGATCGCCACGCCCTTCCTGCTGCTGGTGCTCTGCGCCAGCGCCTTTGCTGCCTGGTGGTGGTGGGAGGCCGGCCCGGCGCAGGCCATCAGCGCAGCGCTGGCAGTCCTGATCGTCACCTGTCCCTGTGCCTTGTCACTGGCCACGCCGGCCGCCACCCTGGCGGCCGCCGGTGCGCTGGCCCGCCGCGGCGTGCTGGTGCGGCATCTGCAGGTGTTGGAGACCTGCGCCGTGGTGGATACCGTGCTGCTGGACAAGACCGGCACGCTGACGGGCGACACCATGCAGGTGGTGGATGTGCTGCTGCGGCCCGGCGCCAGCCGGACGCAGGCGCTGGCCATGGCGGCGGCGCTGGCACAACACTCGCAGCATCCGGCGTCGCAAGCCATCACCCGGAGTGCTGGCGCGGCGGCCTGGGATGCGGGCGACGTCCAGGCCGTGCCGGGACAGGGCTTGCAGGGCCAGGTCGCGGCCCAGGCGGGTGCCACAGCACAGGCTTTGTGGCTGGGCTCGGCGCAGCTGTGCCATGCGCCGGCTACCCCACCCGAGGCCACGCAGTCCCGGGTACACCTGGCCGACGAGCAGGGTTGGCTGGCCAGCTTTGTGCTGGACGAGGTGCTGCGCAATGGCAGCTTCGAGGCCGTGCATGCATTGCAGGGGTTGCACCTGAATGTGGGCTTGCTCTCGGGCGACGAGCCCGCCGCCGTGGCCCGCATTGCTGCCAGTGCGGGCATAGCCCGCGCCCAGGCCGCCTGCTCGCCCGAGGCCAAGCTGGCCCAGGTCCGGGAACTGCAGGTGCAGGGTCGGTGCATCGCCATGGTGGGTGACGGCATGAACGACGCGGCCGTGCTCGCGCGTGCCAATGTGGCCATTGCCATGGGGCAGGGCGCGCAGATGGCCAAGGGCCAGGCTGACGTAGTGCTGTTGGGCAATGACCTGCGGGGTGTGCCGCTGTTGCTGCGCCAGGCGCGGCGCACGCGCTGGGTGGTGCGGCAGAACCTGGCATGGGCCGCAGGCTACAACCTGGTCTGCGTGCCGCTGGCGGTGCTGGGCCAGATGCCGCCTTGGCTGGCCGGACTGGGCATGGCCACCAGTTCGCTGCTGGTGGTGTTGAACGCGGCGCGCCTGGCACGCCTGCCCGGGGAGGCCTGACATGGACGTGCTCTACATCCTGATCCCGCTGTCGGTGGTGCTGGCACTGGCGATCCTGGGCGCACTGGCCTGGGCGGTTGCCCGTGGCCAGTTCGACGATATCGATGCCGAAGGCGAGCGCATTCTCGAATCCGATTGATGTGCATCAATGGTGACCCTGCTTGCGTATCGGACACTCGCGCCGCATAGACAAGGAAGGTTTGACGTATGAATGACAGCTTGGCACCCGGGACTGCGTATCACGACACGGTGGTGCGGCAGTTCTCCCTGATGGCCGTGGTCTGGGGTGTGGTCGGCATGCTGGTAGGCGTGTTCATCGCCTCCCAGCTAGCCTGGCCCGAACTCAACTTCGGCATACCGTGGCTGAGCTACGGTCGGTTGCGGCCGCTGCACACCAACGCGGTGATCTTTGCCTTTGGCGGCTGCACGCTGTTTGCTACCAGCTACTACGTGGCGCAGCGCACCTGCCATGTGCCGCTGTTTGCGCCAAAGCTGGCGGCGTTCACGTTCTGGGGCTGGCAGGCGGTGATCGTGGCGGCGGCCATCTCGCTGCCGCTGGGCTTCACCCAGGGCAAAGAGTACGCCGAGCTGGAATGGCCGATCGACATCCTGATCACGCTGGTGTGGGTGTCCTATGCCATCGTCTTCTTCGGCACCATCGGCACCCGCAAGGTGCGGCACATCTACGTGGCCAACTGGTTCTTCGGTGCCTTCATCCTCACGGTGGCGGTGCTGCACCTGGTCAACAGTGCCGAGGTGCCCGCCGGCTGGATGAAGTCCTACTCGGCCTATGCGGGCGTGCAGGACGCGATGGTGCAGTGGTGGTATGGCCACAACGCCGTCGGCTTCTTCCTGACCGCCGGCTTCCTGGGCATCATGTACTACTTCATTCCGAAGCAGGCCGAGCGGCCGGTCTACAGCTACCGGCTGTCGATCGTGCACTTCTGGGCCCTGATCTTCACCTACATGTGGGCTGGTCCGCACCACCTGCATTACACGGCGCTGCCGGACTGGACCCAGTCGCTGGGCATGGTGTTCTCACTGATCCTGCTGGCGCCCAGCTGGGGCGGCATGATCAACGGCATCATGACCCTGTCAGGC
>JANMKM010000612.1:0-11338 GCA_031372035.1 Rhodoferax sp.
CGCCATCACTGGCGCCCGCGAAGACCGTGCCGCCACCGCCTGGCATGACGTCGGCCTGCATCTGCTGCGCAATGCCGAGGGCGATCTCGGCTTCAAGGTGCTGGTCGGCGGCGGTATGGGGCGCACACCGGTGATTGCCAGCACGGTGCGCGAGTTCCTGCCCTGGGACCAGATCCTGAATTACCTGGAAGCCGTGGTGCGGGTCTACAACCGTTGGGGCCGGCGTGACAACATGTACAAGGCCCGGATCAAGATCCTGGTCAAGGCCGAAGGCCCACGCTTTGTGAGCGAGGTCGAGCAAGAGTATCGGCAGATCGTCGAACTGGATGGGGCGCCGCACACCATCAGCACGCAAGAGCTGGAGCGGGTCAGCGCCTCGTTCGTGCCGCCGGCCCTGGACTGCAACCGCTCCCAGGCTGACCAGAAGATTGCCAGCATCCTGCGCGCCGCCGCCGAGGATGACGTGGAGTTCGGTCGCTGGCTGCAGCAGAACGTGGCGCCGCACCAGAACCCGGACCTGCGCGCCGTCACCCTGTCCTTCAAGCGTCTGGGCTACGCCCCGGGCGATGCCACGGCACAACAATTGGAACAAGCGGCCGACCTGGCTGACCAGTTCAGTGCCGGCGAAGCGCGCGTCACCCATGACCAGAACCTGCTGCTGCCCTGGGTCCGCTGCGACCAGTTGCCCGAACTCTGGCGTGCTGCACGCAAGGCCGGCTTTGCCCGGCCGAACATTCGGCTGCTGACCGACATGATCGCCTGCCCGGGCGGAGACTTTTGCGCCCTGGCCAATGCCCGGTCGATCCCGATTGCGCAGGCCATCAGCGAACGCTACCAGGACATGGACGAATTGCATGACCTGGGCGAGATCGACCTGCACATCAGTGGCTGCATCAACTCCTGCGGCCATCACCACAGCGGCCACATCGGCATTCTGGGCGTGGACAAGGATGGCCGCGAGTGGTACCAGGTGTCGCTCGGTGGCTCCGACGGCTCGCTGCTGAGTGGCGCTGCGCAGGCCGGCAAGGTGGTCGGTCCGTCGTTTGCCGGGGCTGAAGTGCCTGATGTCGTCGAGGCGGTGCTGGACACCTACCGGCGCGAGCGCTTTAGTTCGGAGACCTTCATCGCCACGCTGCGCCGGCTGGGTGTCGAACCTTTCAAGGCGGCGGCCAACCAGGCCCGCCATGCCGTTGCCCACGATGCCGAGCCGGTGTCCGCCTGAGATCCGACCACCATGAAACTGATAGCTACTCACACCCACCCGGCAAGCGCCGCTGGCCCGTCCACCCTGGAACTTGCGAATGACGTGGACCCGCGCACGCTGGACCTGTCCGGCATCGACCGCATTGACCTGCAGTTCCCCAAATTCAGCGATGGCCGGGCTTTCAGCCAGGCCTTCCTGTTGCGCCGCCGGCTCGGCTTTGGCGGCGAGATCCGGGCCACAGGTGATGTGCTGGTGGACCAGCTGGCGCAGATGCAGCGCACCGGATTTGATGCCGCGGTGCTGCGGGCCGACCAGGATGCAACCGTGGCGCAGCGCCAGTTGCAGCGTTTCAGGGCCTTCTACCAGGGTGATGCGGTGCAGGCCCAGCCGCTGTTCGCAGGGGGCAACGCATGAGCCTTGTATCCGGCCTCTCGCCAGGCGTCGGCAACGCCATAGCCCTGCACGCACGACCCTCTGCAAACTACTCTGACAAGCTCAAGCAGACGGAGGCTCTGCTGCGCCAGGCCGCAGCACTGGGCGCTGACCAGCATGCACCTGCCGAGCCTCGCGCCACACAAGCCTCCAGCCTCGGCGCCGAGGACATGGTGATCAGCCACCTGATCAATAGCCTGGCGCTGAACATCAGCATCTTTGTGCTGGACACAGGCATGCTGCATCCCGAGACCGTTCAAACCCTGCAGGCGTTGCAGGCTGGTTCACACGCGCCAGTACAGGTGTACCGACCTGTGACGCAAGCTGTGGTGCATTTTGTTGCCCGACATGGCAAGGATGCGATGTACCAGAGTGTTGACCTGCGCAAGGCCTGCTGCCATATCCGCAAGGTCGAACCCCTGGAACGTGCCCTGGCCGGCAAGCTGGCCTGGATCACCGGTCTGCGGCGCGAGCAGTCCGGCGCCCGCGCGGAGGTGCCCGCCGTTGACAACAGCGTCGCCGGCCGGACCAAGTTCAACCCGTTGGCCGACTGGAGCTGGGGCGATGTCTGGCACTACATCAGCAGCCACCAGGTGGCCTACAACCCGCTGCATGACCAGTTCTACCCCAGCATTGGTTGCGCCCCCTGCACCCGGGCCATCAGTCTGGGCGAGGACTTCCGGGCCGGTCGCTGGTGGTGGGAGGATGAGGCCGCGAAGGAATGCGGTCTGCATGTGAGCAAGAACATCGAGGAAGCCCACGCATGAACGCCCGGACCGACACCGCCCTGCTCACCCACCTGAGCAACCAGCATCTGGATGCACTGGAGGAAGAAGCCATCTTCGTCCTGCGCGAGGTGGCTGCTGCGTTCGAGCGCCCGGCCCTGCTGTTCTCCGGTGGCAAGGATTCACTGGTGCTGCTCAAGTGCGCCGAGAAGGCCTTTGGCATCGGTCGCATTCCCTATCCGCTGCTGATGATCGACACCGGCCATAACTTTCCCGAGGTGACCGATTTCCGCGACCTGCGCGCCGGCGAATTGCAAGCAGAGCTGATCGTGCGCAGCGTGGAGGACTCGATGGCGCGCGGCACGGTGCGGCTGGCCCATCCCGGTGAATCGCGCAACGTGCACCAGTCGGTGACGCTGCTGGAGGCGATCGATGAATTCCGCTTCGACGCCTTGATTGGCGGTGCCCGGCGCGACGAGGAAAAAGCGCGCGCCAAGGAGCGGATATTCTCCCACCGCGACAGCTTTGGCCAATGGCAACCCAAGGCCCAACGGCCGGAGCTGTGGACCCTGTTCAACACCCGGCTGCAACCGGGAGAGCACTTCCGCGTGTTTCCGATTTCCAACTGGACCGAGCTCGACGTCTGGCAGTACATCGAGCGCGAGCAGATTGCACTGCCGGCCCTGTACTACAGCCACCAGCGCGCCGTGGTGGAACGTCGCGGCTTGCTGGTGCCGGTGACGCCCCTGACACCGGCGCGCGACTTTGAGACCGTGCAATTGCGCGATGTGCGCTTTCGCACCGTGGGCGACATCACCTGCACCTGCCCGGTGGAGAGCCTGGCCGCCAGCGCGGCCGAGGTGGTGATCGAGACCCTGGCCGCAGATGTGAGCGAGCGTGGCGCCACACGCATGGACGACAAGACCTCCGAGGCCTCGATGGAGAAGCGCAAGAAGGACGGGTATTTCTGATGAATGCTATTGATTTGGTAGCCTCCCGTGCGGACGCACCAAGCGCTGCAGCCTGCTTCGCCTCTGAAAAGGGGACGGACTCGGCCTTGCGGTTCATGACCTGCGGCAGTGTCGACGACGGCAAGAGCACCTTGATCGGCCGGCTGCTGGTGGATAGCCGCAGCGTCCTGCAGGACCAGCTTGCCAGCGTGTCGCGCAGCGGCGCCACGGATCTGGCGCTGCTGACCGATGGCCTGTCAGCAGAGCGCGAACAAGGCATCACCATCGATGTTGCCTACCGCTACTTCGCCACACCACAGCGCAAGTTCATCATTGCCGACGCGCCGGGCCACGTGCAGTACACCCGCAACATGGTCACGGCTGCATCCAGCGCCGATGCCGGCGTGGTGCTGGTCGATGTCACCAAACTGCAATGGCAGGACGCGCAGCTCGAACTGCTGCCCCAGACCCGTCGCCACAGCCTGCTGTTGAACCTGCTGCGGGTACCGTCGATCGTGTTCGCCGTGAACAAGCTGGACGCAGTGGCAGAACCCGAACTGGCTTTTCGACATATCAGTGCGGCACTGCAGCGCTTTGCCGACGCGGCCGGCATCCAGGTGACCGCCACACTGCCCATCTCGGCCCTCATCGGCCATAACGTGGTGGATGCCACGCCCGGCTGGTGCGGCTACCAGGGACCGGCCTTGCTGCAGTTGCTGGAGCAGTTGCCAGCGACGCCGGGCGAACCGGGCCTGCCGCTGGCCTTTCCCGTGCAGTGGGTCGAGAAATTTGCCGCGTCCAGCGATACCAGCCAGGGCCGGCGGGTGTTCTGGGGCCGCGTCGCCAGCGGCCAGCTGCAACCGGGGCAGCGCCTGTGCGTGATGCCTGGTGGCCAGACCGCCAATGTAGCCCAGGTGCTTAACCATGTGCGTGCGCCGGGACCGGTTGCTGCGGGACACAGCGCGGGCGTGGTGCTGGATCGCGAACTGGACGTCTCGCGTGGCGACTGGTTGCTCGCCGTCGATACTGTCGCAAGCACAACCGACAAGGCGATGCCGGCAATTGCCAGCACGCGCGACATCCTGGCGACGGTAGCGTGGATGGATGACGAACCACTGGTCGCCGGACGCCAGTACTGGGCCCTGCATGGGCATCGCTGGGTCAAGGCCAAGGTGCGGCGCATCGTGCATCGGCTCAACATCGACAGTCTGAACCGGGAAGAGGCCAGCCTCCTGGAAGCCAACGCCATTGGCCAGGTCGAACTGGTGTTGCAGGAACCGCTGGCCGTGCTGCCCTTCGTCCGCTCTCGTGTGCTCGGCTCGCTGGTAATGGTGGATACGGCCACGCACGCCACGGCCGGCGCCTTGTTGGTGAATTGACACAGCACAAGGACCAGCAGCCATTGCTGCCAGTTGGGGCATTGGAAAACCATAAAATCAGGGTTTCCACCCAGCGTCACCCATAACAACATGACCCACACCGTCACCGAAGCCTGCATCCGCTGCAAGTACACCGATTGCGTTGATGTTTGCCCCGTGGACTGTTTCCGCGAAGGCCCTAATTGCCTGGTGATCGACCCGGACGAATGCATTGACTGTGCGGTCTGCATTCCGGAGTGTCCGGTCAATGCCATCTACGCTGAAGAAGATGTGCCGGCCGACCAGCAGCACATGACCCCGCTCAATGCCGAACTGGCCAAGTTGCCGAACTGGAAGAGCATCACCAAACGCAAGGCCCCCCCGGCCGATGCAGACGATTGGAAAGACAAGACCGGCAAGCTGCCGGAATTGATCCGCTGAGCATGGAACCCACACTGAACCAAGAAGTGATCAACACCGCGCAGGCCCACGACAGCGCCAATGCCGGCGGCAGCATTGAGACCGACGCCATCATCGTGGGTGCTGGCCCGGTGGGCCTGTTCCAGGTGTTTGAACTCGGCCTGCTGGAGATCAAGGCCCACGTCATCGATTCACTGGCCTATCCCGGAGGCCAGTGCGTGGAGTTGTATCCCGACAAGCCGATCTATGACATTCCGGCGGTGCCGGTGTGCACCGGGCAGGAACTGACTGACAACCTGCTGCGCCAGATCGAACCTTTTGGCGCCACCTTCCATTTCGGCCAGGAAGTGACCACCGTGGAGAAGCAGGACGATGGGCGCTTCTTCGTCGAAACCTCCAGAGGCACGCGATTCCTGACCAAGACTCTGTTCATTGCCGCTGGCGTGGGCGCCTTTCAGCCACGCACGCTCAAGGTGGATGGTCTGGACGCCTTTCAGGACAGCCAGCTGTTCTACCGGGTGCGCAACCCGGACGACTTCGCGGGAAAGAACCTGGTGATTGTGGGTGGCGGCGACTCGGCCCTGGACTGGGCCCTGGACTTTGCCAAGGACAGTGCGCACAAGGCCGAGAGCGTGATCCTGATCCATCGTCGCGACGGCTTCAAGGCCGCTCCGGCGAGCGTGGCCAAGATGCGTGCCCTGTGCGAGGACCTGGAGATGCAGTTCATCGTTGGCCAGGTGACGGGTTTCGAAGTCGATGCCCAGGGACGCATGACTGGCGTCAAGGTCACGGGTGCCGATGGTGTGACCCGCGTCGTACCGCTGGACGCGCTGCTGGTGTTCTTTGGCCTGAGCCCGAAGCTGGGTCCGATTGCCCAGTGGGGTCTGGACATCGAGCGCAAGCAGCTCAAGGTCAACACCGAGACCTTTGCCACCAGCGTGCCCGGCATCTTTGCCGTGGGCGACATCAATATCTATCCGGGCAAGAAGAAGCTGATTCTCTCTGGCTTCCACGAGTGCGCGCTGGCCGCTTTCGGCGCGGCGCCCTTCATCTTCCCGGACAAGAAGGTGCACCTGCAATACACCACCACCAGCCCGAAGCTGCACAAGGTGCTGGGCGTGGAATCGCCGGTCTTCGACTAGAATCCAGCGGCGCTCACGAGAGCGCCTTCGCTAGGGGTGTTGCCACAGCAATGTGGCGACTGAGAAAGTCCCTTTGAACCTGATTGAGGTAATCCTCGCGCAGGGAAGCATGTGCCGGAACCGGGCCTCGCCATGCCGAGGCCGCGCAACCACCGCCTGCCTTCCTGCTATGACGTTGAAAGGACGAACGTTATGGCAATTTCGAACCGTTTTTCATTGGTAGGAAAGCCAGCAAGGCGCATAGGGAAAGCTTGGGCAGCTAGTTTTCTGATAGCGCCCACGGCCTGGGCGCAAAGCCCGGGCGGTGCCGCGCAGGGCCAGGAGCTCACGCTCAAACCGGTACTGGTGCAAGAGCGCGCCGCGGCCCTGCCCCGCGCTGACTTCACCGGCTTTGGTGACACCGCCCTGAAAGATACGCCGATCTCTGCCAACGTCATCACCAGCAGCCAGATCCAGGTCGTGGGTGCGCGCCGCCTGGCGGATCTGACCCAGTTCGATGCCGCTGTCAGCGACGCCTACAACTCACCAGGCTATTGGGACTTCCTGACGGTGCGAGGCTTCGTCATCGACAACCGCTTCAACTACCGGCGCGACGGCCTGCCCATCAGCACTGAGACCTCGATCCCGCTGGAAAACAAGGAGCGGGTCGAGATCCTCAAGGGCACCAGCGGCATCCAGGCTGGCACCAGTGCACCTGGCGGCCTGGTGAACTACGTCGTCAAGCGGCCAACGCAGACCGAGCTGCGGCAGGCCCGGATCGAAGTCTCGGGCCGTGGCAGCGTGCTCGCTACCGCTGACCTGGGCGGACGCTTCGGCCCGGAGCAGGCTTTCGGCTACCGGCTGAACCTGGCCGCCGAAAATCTGCGCCCCCTGACCCGCAACCTGGATGGCAGCCGCAGTCTGTTTGCGCTGGCCGCGGAGTGGCGCAGCAGCCGCGACTCCCTGTTGGAACTGGAGATCGAGTCCAGCCACAAGAGCCAACCCAGCCAGCAGGCCTACAGCCTGCTGGGCAACACGCTGCCGGCTCCCGTGGACCCACGGGCCAACCTGAACAACCAGCCCTGGTCGCAACCATCGGTCTTTGACGCGCTGACGGGCAGCATCCGTTATGAGCAGGCAATCGACAGGAACTGGCGCTGGACAGCCCAGTTCGGACGTCAGCAACTCAAGACCGACGACCGCCTGGCCTATGCCTTCGGCTGCAGCGATGCCAATGGTGTGGACTATTACGCGGACCGCTTCTGCCCCAATGGCGACTACGACCTGTACGATTTTCGCAGCGAGAACGAGCGCCGTATGCAGCAGGTAGCCAACCTGACGCTCCGGGGTCGCGGTACCTGGGGTGGAATCACGCACGACCTGGCTCTTGGCCTGCTGGCGTCACAGGTGCGCCAGCGCTTCCAGATGCTGGCTTTCAACTATGCGGGCAGTGGGCAGGTGGACGGCTCGGCCGTGACAACGCCAGACCCGACGCTTACCGGTCAGAACACCAACCGTGACGAGCGCTCGCTGGAGCTGTCCGTGTTTGACGCCATGGCCTGGACGCCACAGTTGCGCACCTGGGCCGGAGTGCGCCACACCCGGCTGCAACGCAACAGTGCGCAGACCGACGGCAGCAGTCCTACGGCCTACGCCCAGCAGTTGACCACGCCGTGGCTGGCTCTAAGCTATGTGCTGGTGCCCGGCCACATGGCGTATGCCAGCTACGGCCAGGGTGTGGAGTCACAAGTGGTGCCCAACCGCCCGGGCCAATACAGCAACCCCGGTGTGGCTCTGCCAGCACTCAAATCGCGCCAGATGGAAGCCGGCTGGAAATGGGATCTGGGTGCTACAGCGTCGCTGTCCGACCTTTGGGGCCAGATCGCGCTGTTCCAGATCACCAGGCCCATGACCAACCTCGATGCCTGCGGCCGCTTGGGGTTGTCGCCCTGCGTGGGCGCCTACGACGGCGAGGCCCTGCACCGTGGCATGGAAGCTGGTATCCATGCCGCAAGTCACAACTGGCGCCTACAGTCCAGCGTGAGCCTGTTGCAGGCCGAACGCCGTGCCAGCTTGCTGGAGCCCGCCACCAACGGCGAGCGGCCGAGCAATGTGCCGTCCTGGGTGCTGCGTAGCAGTGGCGCCTGGCGGATCGGCAGTGTGCCAGGGTTGGAGCTGCAAGCCAGCCTGTCGCACGAGGGCGCACGCAAGGTGTTGCCGGACGGCAGCATCACCCTGCCGGCCTGGACCCGCATGGATGCCTTGCTGCAATACCAAAGCCATCTCGGTCCGGCCAATGCCACCTGGACCGTCGGCGTGGACAACCTGTTCGACCGCCGCTACTGGAAGGAGTCGCCGTTCCAGTTCGGGCACGTGTACCTGTTCCCGGGCGCGGCCCGCACCTGGCGTTTGGGTCTGCAGACCGCCTTCTGACGCGCAGCGAGGCGTCAGGTGGCGTCGTTGCCGTCCCGGCAGACCACAAATGCGCCTGGCTCCGCCCAGCGCGGCCCGCAACGCATGAAGTTGAAATTGCTGGTGCGGCTCTTGTCGAAACCATCGTGGTACTGGATCTGCCCGTAGACATACAGGGCGTTGCGTCCATCGACGATCGACACCACATCCTCCAACGTCGGCAATGGGCAGCGGAACTGCAGGCTGTCGCCCGGCGCCAGTACAGCAAAGCGCTGGCCATGTGCGGGCTCCGTCATGTCCAGGTGGTCGGCGGTGTTCACGGGCCTGATCTTGAAAGCCAGCCAATAGGCCACCTGGCGTGCCGGGGTACGGCCAAAGTTCATCACCGTAAACCGTACCACCAGCCCTGGCAGACCGTCCACGTCGGGAGCTTGATCCAGGACGACTTCCTTGATCATCGCGTAGGCCCGCAGTTGCATGGCACTGGAGCGCTCCATCATGACCACCGTGCGCGTAGCGGCGTCGGCCGATTGCTGGGCAATGCGAATCGCCTTGTCCAGATCCAGGCCCTGCTTGGCTGCAAGCGCATCGGCCCTGATCCGCAGGATTCTGGCTTCTGCCCACATCCGGTAGCAGTAATGGGTGAGCAGCGCCGTCACAAAGAAGAGCCCGACCAGGAACACGGCAACGATGGAATCGTGGCTCCTGGCGGCAATACGCCAGCCATAGGACACCGAATACCCGATGAACGTGAAAACCGGTCCGCCAAAGAGAACGTAGTGGTCCTGCTTCGGACCGACATCGGCCAGGTTCTGGTCTGACTGGAAGGCAAAGAAATAGTCGAACAGAACGAAATCGACCGCCAGCAGCACCACGAGGGCCAGCGTGAAATACACCAGCCGGCGTGCAACATCTCTTGAAATCATGCCCGGCACCTGCAGCAGAAGTACAAACGGTTGCCGCTTCCAGTCAGCTCCGCGGCGGGGCCCACAGAGCGCAGCCCGGACAACATTGTGATGGTCATCCCCTAGTTTCGGTGCTTTTTGCTATCAACTTCAACCGAAAGAAGAAAAAGCACCTGGGGCCGACGCCACAAGTGCTTCAGGCTACCGGGTGCCCACCCCAACGACGGGTCTGGCCCAAAATGACCAAGGCCCCCGGACGACAGGTTCGGATCAGTTTCTGCGACGCCGTGATGCTGCCAGTGCCGCCACACACATGCCAAACAGCGCCAAGCTGCCAGGTTCCGGTATCACCAGCAAGCGCAGGTCTTGTGCTTGGACGTCCAGCGTACCAAAAGCGGAATCGAGGAACAGGACGTCAGACCACGAGATAGAAGTCCAGCCAGCCTGGAAAACATCAAAATCAATGTGTGCAAGGATGCCGTCCCCACTCACACCTGGGACGAATCCGGTCAAGGTGTCGAACAGAAACGATATCTGGCCCAGCGTGTTGTCGACCAGACCCGTGTCAAAAAATGTGGAGCCGCCCGTACCCAGGAAAGCGCCTTCCGTCACGGCGGTGGCCTGAAGGGCCATTGGGTCATAGGACAGCGAAAACTGGTAGGCATACATGTCCGCAACGCCCGTGATCCAAACGTCGAGGCCGACGCTGGCGCCTTCCTGCGCCGGATTGGGCGTGGCAGCGATCGACAGCACGGGTGCAGCGACTGCGGCCTGCGTCGAGACGACTGCAAAAAACAGCACGGCGAAAAGGCGGCTTTTCCAGGATTGCCAAACTGTCATGATTTCAATGCTCCACTGCCTTGGAAGCCAGAATTCCGGGGCGGGCAGAACATCCCAGACGGTCACCTGCAAACAACTCGCGGTTCCTGGCTGCGCAGGCATGCACGATATGTGCCATTGCTTCAAGTCCTTGATTTTGTTGCCGCCCAAAGTGCCTACAGCAAAACTGAATCATAAACTGTAAACAAATGCGACAAGATCGGGATCATATTCTGACTACTGAAGCGTCCACCGCACCTGTGACTGCAATGCCTCGATAGCCGCCTCCATCTCGCGCAAGGAAGCCGGGCCCGCATCATCGCGGCGAAACACGCGCTTGACGACGCCGCCTCGAGTGACACCGGTTGTGACCCAGGGGCCATCCTGGATCTGGGGATCCTGATAGCTGTCCTTCAGCTCGAAAAACCCTTTCGTCCAAGCCATTGTGGCGAGCTTTTCGAAATCGGCTTGCACGATGGTGCCGGTGGACCGGAGATCTAGCGTGCCGGAGCGTGCATTGCCCGTCCTGACGAGCGTGGCCGTGCCATCACTTCGAAAGGCCAGGGCTGAACCGTCAGCACAGCCAAAGCAGCCGCGTTCGAGTGTGATCTCCGTGATCATCGCCGCCGGTATCCGCACGGGAGCTTGCGCACCAGCGATGGGCGACATACATCCGTACAGAGCCCATGCCAGACATGCCCACAGCCCGAACCGGTGCCGGATCAGCGCGCTCATCGGCTGCCTCATCCAGCCGAACCGGTTGGCCGTCACGCCAACCGCGGCAAACGTGTCGCCCGCCTCGAAGTTTGTTGACAAATTCTTCATGGTTCTTACACTTTGTCTCAAATCATCGTGTTGATGTAGAGCAATAGCGCCACGCACCCCTGATTCCACGAGAAACATCAACGCGCACGAATTTTGCTTCATGCGTCCAATCCAGCCATGCACGGTCTGGCATTGCTGCGCTCCTGTCACCGCTCCGCCCCATCATC
>JANMKM010000616.1:0-21657 GCA_031372035.1 Rhodoferax sp.
GATCAATGCCTGCTGTGTCGACACAATCATGCCCTCCGGACCGCAGATGAAGGCTTCGTCGATATCCTGAACCGGGAGCAAGGCGTGGAGCAGCTGGCCGACCTTGTGCGTGTCCAGTCGTCCCTGCAGCAGTGCTGCCTCCTGCCCCTGGCGTGTCAGCACATGGATCAGGTTAACGCGCGCCGGATAGCGGTCCTTGAGGTCTTGCAGGCGCTCGTTGAACATGATGCTGCTGACACGCTGGTTGCAGTAGACCAGGCTGAAGCGCGATCCGGGCTCGGCCTGCAAGCGGCTCGCCATGATGGACAGGATCGGCGTGATGCCGGAGCCTGCAGCGAATGCGACCCGGTGCCGGAGTTCACCGGTTGCCGGCAGCCGCGAGTAAAAGCGGCCGTCGGGCGGCATCACGTTGACCGAGTCACCCGGGCGCAATTGCACCGCCCAGTTTGAAAACAGGCCACCGGGAACGGGCTTGACGCCAACCTCCAGGGTTCCTTGTGTGGCCCATTGCTGGATGCTGCTGCAGATCGAGTAACTGCGCCGGACGTGTTGACCACCCAGTGTGGTCGCCAGCGTCAGGAACTGCCCCGGTTCAAAGTCAAAGTCTTGGCGCAGTGCTTGCGGCACGGCGAAAGTGATGGCCACCGCACCGGCGGCCTGGGATGAGACCTGGGTGATCGGCAGGGAGTGAAACCGAGGTATGGTCATGGACGAAAAGGCATGGAACGGTTTGGCTTCGGACTGACTTGTGGGCGGCCGGTTTCAGTAGGGCTTGAAGTAGTCGAACGGCTCCAGGCAGCTCAGGCAACGGTACTGGGCCTTGCAGGCGGTGGCGCCAAAGTAGGAAGTTTCCGTGGTGTTGCTGGAATTGCAGCGCGGGCAGGGCACGACGTGGCTGTTGGCCCCGTTGGCTGCAGCAGGTCGCCTGGAAAAATGCACGATTTGCGCCCCGACAGGGGCCGGCGGCGCAATCCCCCAGGCCTTGAGCTTGGCACGCGCGGCTGGCGTGATCCAGTCCGTGGTCCATGCTGGCGCGAGCTGCAGGTTGATGCGGCAGGCAATGCCGTGCTGTGACAGAGCCGCCACGATGTCGTCCTGGATCTGCGCGATAGCCGGGCAGGCGTTGTAGGTGGGCGTGATGACGACCTCCAGCAGCGGCTCGCCGTCAGATCCTGCGTTCCAGCAAAGCCCGCGCAGAATGCCGAGCTCGCGGATGCTCACCACCGGAATTTCCGGATCCGGTATGCCCTCAAGGATGGCTTCGATGGCTGCGATCGTCATCGGCGCCGCCAGGGTCACGGCAGTCACCATACGGCTTGCGGATAGCGTCGGGCCAGGCTCTGCATCTCGTCGAGCAGGTAGCCCAGATGTTCCGAGTGCCGGCCGGTTTTTCCCTGCGTGACAAAGCCACCGCCCTGGGGTCGGATCAGCGTGGCTTCCTTCAGGGCTTGGTCCACCAGGGCATTCCATGCAGGCTGCACGCTGTTCGCATCCACACCGATACCGCGGGCCACGGCCAGGCCTTCCTGCTCCGACGGGCTCCAGAACTCCAGCGTGTACGGCATCAAATGGCCCAGAGCCGACTGGATCCGGTTGTGCGACGCCTCGGTGCCGTCGCCCATGCGTATCAGCCAGTCCCGGCTGTGGCGCCAGTGGTAACGCGTTTCCTTCCACGACTTCGCCGCGATCGCCGCAATCTGCGCATCGGTCGATTCCTGCAATCGCTCCCAGAGCACCAACATCAGGGCGCCGAACAAAAAGTTGCGCGCGATGGTCGTGGCGTAGTCGCGGTTGTCACGGGCGGTGCCGGCCAACAGCCCGCTGCGGCTGTCAAAGTGCGGCAGTTCCAGCAGGGTGTAGTTGCGGAAGTCCTGCGGCTCGCGCAGATAGGCGAGGCTGTCCTCGGTCGCAGGCCGCGGCCAACTGGCCGGCTGCGTCGCAGGCGCGGCATTGAGCAATTGCGCCGCATGCTGGTACAGCAGCCGGGCCTGGCCGACGAGGTCCAGGCTGATGTTGGCCATCGCAATGTCTTCTTCCAGCGCCGGCCCGTGACCACACCATTCGGCATTGCGCTGGCCCAGGACAAGCGCGTTGTCCGCGAGCTGCAGCACATAGTCAACCGGCGTTGCCATCACATGTGGCCGATCTCGGGGGGCAACGGGTAGAAGCTCGGGTGGCGATAGATCTTGTCGGCCATCGGGTCGAAGAACTCCGCCTTGTCCTCGGGCTGGCTGGCGCAAATGGCAGTTGACGGCACCACCCAGATGCTCACACCCTCCTGGCGGCGGGTGTAGACATCGCGTGCCATCTGCAGGGCCTGGGCCGCGTCGCAGGCATGCAGGCTGCCGCAATGCTTGTGCTCCAGCCCCTGCTTGCTGCGCACGAATATTTCCCACAACGGCCATTCGCGCGGCGCCTGCGCTGCTGGTTCGCTCATGCGGCATCCCGTTGCGTCGCCGTCGCACGCTTGGCGGCATGCGCCAGGGCTGCGTCCCGCACCCATTGGCCATCGGCGTAAGCCTTCACCCGGGTGGCCAGCCGTTCCTTGTTGCAGGGGCCGTTGCCGT
Organism: Rhodoferax sp.; assembly: GCA_031372035.1. Classification (GTDB taxonomy): domain Bacteria; phylum Pseudomonadota; class Gammaproteobacteria; order Burkholderiales; family Burkholderiaceae_C; genus CAISIP01. Next base: position 2,568 of record JANMKM010000616.1, read on the forward strand.
TCACCGTACGCCAGAACTCGTCCCAGTCGATGGCACCATAGTCGTGGCGTTGCAGGGCTTCGTTCCATCGCAACTCCGGGTCAGGCAGACTGACCCCGAGAATCCGGGCCTGCGGCACCGTGGCGTCGACAAACCGTTGCCGCAGCTCGTCGTTGCTGATGCGCTTGATACCCCAGCGCATGCCTTGGGCCGAGTTCGGGCTGTCGCTGTCCGGCGGCCCGAACATGGCCAGCACCGGCCACCACCAGCGGTTCACGGCGTCCTGCACCATCTCGCGCTGGGCGGGTGTGCCCTGCATCTGCGCCAGCAGACTCTCGTATCCCTGGCGCTGGTGGAACGATTCCTCCTTGCAGATGCGGATCATGGCGCGGGCATAGGGCCCGTAGGTACAGCGGCACAGGGGTATCTGGTTCATGATGGCGGCGCCATCGACCAGCCAGCCGATCACGCCCACGTCAGCCCAGCTGAGTGTGGGGTAGTTGAAGATCGAGCTGTACTTGGCGCGGCCCTGGTGCAAGGCGTCCAGCAGCTGGTCGCGGGATACGCCCAGGGTCTCGGCGGCGCTGTACAAATACAGACCATGGCCGCATTCGTCCTGTACCTTGGCCAACAGGATCGCCTTGCGCTTGAGCGAGGGCGCGCGCGAAATCCAGTTGCCTTCCGGCAGCATGCCCACAATCTCGCTGTGCGCGTGCTGGCTGATCTGCCGCACCAGGGTCTTGCGATAGGCCTCGGGCATCCAGTCCATCGGTTCGATCTTGTCGTCGGCATCGATGCGCGCGTCAAACAGCACTTGCTCTGGCGCTGGCTCGCCCGCATCGACGACCGTGACCTCGCGGGCAACGGGCTTTTCAATATCAAGTGCCTGGGTATACATGCCGGCCTCCTGCGCTTTGATGGCAGTATACCCATTACCCGACCGGTCGGTCGGGTAATGGGTGGTTGATCGGCTTCAGGAGCCGGAAGTCAGTGCGAAGGCTGCGTGCCGGTCCTGCGCCAGCAACTGCACCAACTGCGGCAAGGCCTCTTGCAACAAGCCCTTGAGCGTGTGCGGCGGGTTGATCACGAACATGCCACTGGCCGGCAGTCCTGGCCGCTGCACTTCGCCGGCAGCGTCCGAGGTCAGGCGGCTGGACTTTACCGTCAGCGTGGCGTGCAACCAGGCTCGGCCGGACTTGGTGGCCAAAGTCTTGAGCTTGCGCGGCAGGTCGTGCGCTTCGGGTCTTGGAATGATGGGGTACCAGACGGCGTAGCTGCCGGTGGCAAAGCGCACCAGCGCGTCGGCCATCATGCCGGCGACCCGGCCGTAGTCGCTCTTGATTTCGTAACTGGGATCACACAGCACCAGGGCGCGGCGTGACGGCGGCGGCAGAAACTTCTTCATGGCCTCGAAGCCATCCTCGCGCAACACGGCCACCTGCCGGCCTGCTTCCAACTGGTCGATATTGGCGCCAAGGGTCTTGGCATCGGTGGGGTGCAGTTCGAACAGTTTCAGCCGGTCGTTGGGGCGCAACAGCCTGTGGATGATGAAGGGCGAGCCGGGATACACCTTGGCACTGCCAGCTGCGTTGAAGCCGGCAACCAAGTCCAGGTAGTCCTGCAAGGCCGCCGCAGGCGCTGGCGGGGGCTTTGGAGTCGTCTTGCCGCCTGCGGCGGCATATGCCGGCCCGAGCAGACGCAGCACGCCGTCGGCCGCCTCGCCACTGGTGTTCGCATAGTCGCCGTCCAGCCGGTATAGTCCGGCGCCAGCGTGGCTGTCGAATACGGCCAGCGCGCCCGCCTTTTGTGTCAGGTGCCGCAGGATGGCGATCAGCACCATGTGTTTGAGTACGTCGGCGTGGTTGCCGGCATGGAAGGCGTGGCGGTAGCTGAACATGGGCAATCCTAACCCGGATGCCGGAGATTTCGTATAATGCCGGGCTTCGCAGCGAATCTGTGGTTCCGCGGCGAAGGCGCCACATGCCCTTCTTTTGGATGGCTTGCGGCTGCAAACCCACCTAAGAGATTCCCGTCAGAGGAACGCCGATCGTGGAAAAGAACCCATGTGTGCGGGCTACAGCAGTGCCCGTCAAACCCTAGACCTCGAAAGAGAATACTCATGACTACGTTCAGCGCCAAACCCGCTGACGTGACGCACGAGTGGTTTGTGATTGACGCGACCGACAAGGTCCTCGGACGAGTAGCCAGCGAAGTTGCTCTCCGTTTGCGCGGCAAACACAAGGCCATTTATACGCCTCACGTCGATACCGGTGACTTCATCGTCATCATCAATGCAGCCCAGCTGCGTGTCACCGGCGCCAAGCCGCTCGACAAGATTTATTACCGGCACTCCGGTTATCCGGGCGGCATCACGGCCACCAATTTCCGCGACATGCAGGCCAAGCACCCGGGCCGGGCGCTGGAAAAGGCCGTCAAGGGCATGCTGCCAAAAGGCCCACTGGGCTACGCCATGATCAAAAAGCTCAAGGTATACGGTGGTGCCGAGCACCCGCATACCGCCCAGCAACCCAAAGTGTTGGAAATTTAAGGAGCTGATGATGATTGGTGAATGGAACAATGGCACCGGTCGGCGCAAATCCAGCGTGGCCCGTGTGTTTCTGAAGAAGGGCTCCGGCCAGATCGTGGTCAACGGCAAGGACATCCAAAAGTTCTTCGGCCGCCAAACCTCGATCATGATCTGCAAGCAGCCACTGCTGCTGACGAACCATGCCGAGACCTTTGACATCATGATCAATGTCGCCGGTGGTGGCGAGTCCGGTCAGGCCGGCGCAGTCCGCCACGGCATCACGCGTGCCCTGATCGACTATGACGCGACGCTCAAGCCGGAGCTGAGCAAGGCCGGCTTCGTCACCCGCGACGCGCGCGAAGTCGAACGCAAGAAGGTCGGCTTGCACGGCGCGCGCCGCCGCAAGCAGTTCAGCAAGCGTTAAGCCTCTGCATGGACTACCGAGAAGGCTGCCCGGTTCGCCGTGGCGGCCTTTTGCTTTTGTGTCTTGCGCTGCATGGCCTGGGCCACGTCCGGAGCTGACATGTCGGCCATGGTGCTGAAGACGATCTTGACGCAGCTGCAGCTGCAGCAATTGCGCGCCGTGCTGGTGCCGGACATCTTTGCCAGCGGCGCCGAATCGGCGAGCGGCCATGCGCGCCGGGTCAAGAACAACCGCCAGGTGACCGAGCACACGCACCCGGTGGGTGCCCAGTGCGCCAACACCGTGGCTGCTGCCCTGCAGGCCAGCGCGGTGCTGCGCAACCTGGCGCTGCCGGTACGTATGACGCGGCCGCTGTTCAATCTGTACGAGCCTGGCATGTCCTACGGCGCCCACACCGACGCGGCGCTGATGGATACGCCCACCGGCGCCTTGCGTGCTGATCTGTCAATGACGATCTTCCTGTCGGAGCCATCTGAATATGAAGGCGGCGAGCTGGTGTCGACCGACACCGACGGCACCGTGCGTACCATCAAGCTGGACGCTGGCGACGCGGTGTTGTACTCTGCCGCAACATTTCATGAGGTACGCCCGGTCACCCGTGGCCGCCGGCTGGCGGGAATCGTATGGATCCAGAGTGCCGTTGCAGACCCGGCCAAGCGCGACATTTTCCTGGAGATGGACCGGGCCCGGCTGGCCCTGGAAAACGGTGACACCGCGGAAGTACGGCTGCGCATGATCCTGATCCGTGAAAACCTGGTTCGGCTCTGGGCCCAGGCCTGATCGCGCCGGTACGGCATCCGACCTAAACCCATGCGCCTGCGCCTGCTCCGCCGCCGTTTGACCATCAGCGCACCGCGTATGGCGGTGCGTAGCGCCTTGCCCTGGCCGTTTCGCTGGGCGGTGCTGGCCATCGTGTTCGGCTTCTGCGCGGCGATTGGCCTTTGGGCTTTCGAGTTCGGCAAGGACATTGCCGGCCTCGATGGCGGTGCCAAGGATGAAGTGCTCAAGCTTCGCGCCGAGATGGCGGTCGTGCGCACCGACCTTGCCAAGACCAAGGACGAACGCGACAAGGCCCAGCTGATTGCCAACACCGCTGGCACCCTGGTGACGACCGAGAAGGCGGCACAAGAGCGGCTGATGGCCCAGAACCGCCAGCTCGAGGCCGACATCCGCAGCATGCGCGACGATCTGGGCTTTTTCGAACGCCTGATACCCACCAGTACCGGAGCCGAAGGCGTGGTGATCCGCGGGCTGCAGGCCGATGTGCAAAATGGCCGTCAGGTAAGATGGCAAGTGCTGGTGATCCAGCCGCAGAAGAATCCGGGCGAATTTGCCGGCATGCTGGAACTGAGTTTCAGCGGCACCCAGAACGGCCGCCCATGGTCCGCCAGCCTGGTGGAGGGGCCGCAGGCCATCAAGTTTCGCCAATACGGACGGATTGAAGGCATTTTTGAGCTTCCGGCGCAGACCCTGCTGAAAGGGGTGTCGGCCAAAATTCTGCAGGGAAGCGTTACCCGTGCCACACAGTCGGTCAAACTGTGAGCCGTTTGGAATGAGGAGTCATCCGTGTTCAACAAGAAGAAGCAACCCCCCATCCGCAGCCTGATTGCCGAGGGCAGCCATATTTCAGGGAACCTGAAGTTCCGTGATGGCTTGCGGGTTGATGGCGTGATTGTGGGCAGCGTTCGCGCCAATGACGACCAGCCCAGCATCCTGGTGATTTCCGAGACTGCGGCCGTGACCGGCGAGATCCATGCCGACCACATCATCGTCAATGGCCACATCAAGGGGCCGGTGCATGCTGCTGTGATGCTGGAGCTGCAGCCCAAGGCCCGGATCGAAGGTGACGTGCATTACGCCGCGCTGGAGATGCACCAGGGCGCGTTGATTGCCGGTCAGCTGCGGCCGATCCTGCTGGGCGAAGAAAAGCCCACACTCAAATTGGCGGCAAACAACCAGTAACCCGACAATTCGTTGAATTGCTGTACCATCATTTGACATATTTCCAGGAGTAGCCCATGGGCGCCGTAGCTGAAAACATCCAGACTGAAATGCCTGCCCCGATCCTGTTCACAGACAGTGCCGCGGCCAAGGTGGCAGACCTGATCGCCGAGGAAGGCAACCCCGACCTGAAGCTGCGGGTGTTCGTGCAGGGCGGCGGCTGCTCTGGCTTCCAGTACGGTTTCACCTTTGACGAGATCACCAACGAGGACGACACCACCATGACCAAGAATGGCGTGTCCTTGCTGATCGACGCCATGAGCTACCAGTATCTGGTTGGCGCCGAGATCGACTACAAGGAAGATCTGCAGGGCGCCCAGTTCGTGATCAAGAACCCGAATGCGACCACGACCTGTGGTTGCGGATCGTCGTTCTCGGCCTGACGCCGTGCCGGCTCAGGCCGGATAGATTGCACCAAGTACAGGGGCGCCTTTGGCGCCCGTTACTTTTGGGTCGCTACCGGTTTGCCGCGCCAGGGTGCGGCTTGCCAGCCAGGCGAAGGCGGCGCATTCCACGTGTAGCGGATGCAGACCGTGTGCTTGCGAGGAGACCACGCGCAAACCCGGCAGCAGGGCTTGCAACCGGCCCATCAAATAGCCATTGAGCGCGCCACCACCACACACTATCAGTTCGCCGCCCGTTGCCCCGCTGTAGCGCCGAGCGCCATCAGCGCAAACCCGGGCCGTGAGCTCCGTGAGCGTGGCCTGCACGTCGGCGGGCGCCAGCGCCGCGCTCGCCTGCAGGGCCTGGTCCAGCCAGGCGGCATGAAACAGGTCCCGTCCGGTGCTCTTGGGGGCTGGCCGGGCAAAGTAGGGCTCTTGCAGCAATTGGTGCAACAGCGTCGCATCGACCCGGCCGCTTGCGCCCCACGCGCCATCCGCGTCGTAGGGCGCGCCCCGATGCAGCTGGCACCACAAATCCAGCAGGGCGTTGCCAGGGCCGCAGTCAAACCCCAGCAATGCATCCTGCGGGCTCGGGCCGGCGACGCTCAGGTTCGAAATGCCGCCCAGATTCAGCACCAGCAGACTCTGGCCCGGGCGGCCGAAGACGGCCCGGTGGAAGGGCGGCACCAGCGGCGCACCCTGGCCGCCGGCGGCGACATCGCGGCTGCGGAAGTCGGCGACGACATCGATGCACGTCAATTCTGCCAACAAGGCCGGGTTGTTGAGCTGCACGCTGTAACCATCGGGTCCGGCATTGGCCCCGTCCGGTGGGCAGTGGCGCACTGTCTGACCGTGGGCACCGATAGCCCGAATAGACTTTGCGGCAACCCGCCCGCGGGCGAGCAACGCGTCCACCACCTGCGCGTACAGCCGGGCCAGGCTGTTGGCAGCGCGCGCAGCCCGGTCCAATTCGTTGCTGCCGACGCCGTTGAGAGCCAGAAACTCTGCCCGCAGCGCATCGGGGAAGGGCAGACAGGCATGGGCCAGCAAGCTGTGGTCGCCATCATGGAAGTCCATCAGTGCGCCATCGACGCCATCGAGCGAGGTGCCCGACATCAAACCGATGTACAGATCCGCCATGGCCGCAGCGGTTCAGGCCGGCAGCCTACTGCGCCGAGGTCTGCTGTATCGAGGCAGCGGCGGCCAATTCGATCCGCGCAAACGCCGACTGGCGGTCGAACAGCGGTTTGGCTGCGACCGACACCGGAATCGCCTCGGCCTGGCGGGCGATGGTGAGCGGGTCCCGGTGCATGCCGTTGACACGGAATTCAAAATGAAGATGCGGACCGGTGGCCCAGCCGCTGGAGCCGACTGCACCCACGGTCTGACCCTGGGACACGCTCTGGCCCTTGCGCACGCCGATGCGGCTCAGGTGCGCATAGACCGTGACATGGTTGTTGGGATGGCGCACGAACACCACGTTGCCAAAGCCGCTCTGGACACCGGCGAACTCGACAAAACCGTCGGCCACGCTGCGTGCCGGCGTTCCGGTGGGTGCCGCGTAATCCACACCCAGGTGGGCGCGCCAGGTTTGCAAAATAGGATGCAGCCGCATCTTGAAGCCGCTGGTGACGCGCGAAAACTCCAATGGCGAAGCCAGGTAGGCGCGGCGCAGGCTCTTTCCGTCCATGGTGTAGTAGCCGCCCTTGCCGATGGCGGCACCCGGCTCCTGGAACCACAGGGCCTGGTAGGTGCGCCCGGCATTGACGAACTCGGCACTCAGCACCCGACCGGCGCGTACCGGTTCGCCATCGGCTTCCAGGGTTTCATAGACGATCGAGAAGCGGTCACCCCGGCGCAGTGAGCGATGGAAATCGATGTCACCAGAAAAGATCTCGGCCACTTGCGTGGCCACGGAATCGGGAATGCGGGCATCGTCGGTCGCGGCAAACAGCGAGGAGCGGATGGTGCCGCTGGCCAGACGCGAACTGGCAGTCAAGGCGGCGGTCTGCACCTGAGAGCTGAAACCGGATTCTGTGCGGCTGACGACCAGGCGCTTGAAATTGCCGTCGTTGTCGGTGGTCCAGCGTGCCTCCAGTTTCAGCAGCGCATTGCTGTCATTGGCCTGGACCGTGACATTGCGGCCACCGCGGCCCAGCAGCGCGGTGCGGGTTTGCGGGTCGGTGCGCAGGAAGTGTGCGGCCTGTGCGTCGTCCACCCCCAGGCGCTTGAGCAGGCTCTCGGCCGTGTCGCTGGAGCGGGTCTGCTCGGAGCGGAACAGCTGGAAAGCATGGTTTTCCAGCGCGGCGATCTGGGATTCCAGTGGCAGTGTCTGTACCGCCTCCGTCAGTTCGCGCACCGGCAGGTCGGCGGCGTCGGGCGCCAGCGATGCCACGGCAAGCGCGCCACCGGCGCCGCCCAATAGCAGGACTGCCAGCACGGCCGTCACCTGGCGGGAGCGGTGCTGCCACAGTTCGCGGGCTTGCTGATGGGTGGCGTCGAACGCGTTGCGCAGTCTTTGGGTCAAGGAGTCAGGTCCGAAAGCTCTCACCAGGCACTGGATCGCAGTGTGATGGCGAAGGGTTGAAATACCGGCGAGGCTTAGAATCCAGCGCCACTGCGAGGAATGCCGGAGACTGACCCGGCAACGCGAACGTCCCCAGTATACCCACCGTCACATCCCAGTCATCTGGAAAAACCCTTATGAATCAAGCGCCCAGTTACAACTACCCGGTGACCGACCGGGTTCGGGAGGCGATGGCGGTGTCGTTGCGGGGCTGCGAGAAGCTGTTGGTGCTGGAGGAATGGCTGGGCAAGCTGGCGCGCTCCGAGGCCACTGGCACGCCGCTGCGGATCAAGCTCGGGCTGGACCCGACTGCGCCCGACATCCACCTTGGCCACACGGTGGTGCTCAACAAGATGCGCCAGTTGCAGGACCTGGGCCACACCGTGATCTTTCTGATCGGTGACTTCACCACCATGATCGGCGACCCTTCGGGACGCAACAGCACGCGACCGGCGCTGACCCGGTCCCAGATCGAGACCAACGCCCAGACTTACTATCAGCAGGCCAGCCTGGTGCTGGACCCAGCCCGGACCGAGATCCGCTACAACAGCGAGTGGAGCGATCCGCTGGGCGCACGCGGCATGATCGAGCTGGCGGCCAAGTACAACGTGGCCCGGATGATGGAGCGCGACGACTTCGCCAAGCGCTTCCGGGCTGGGCAGTCCATCAGCGTGCACGAGTTCCTGTACCCGCTGATGCAGGGTTATGACAGCGTGGCCCTGAAAAGTGACCTGGAGCTGGGTGGCACCGACCAGACGTTCAACCTGCTGGTGGGGCGGCACCTGCAGGCCGAGTACGGCCAGGAGCCACAGTGCATCCTGACCATGCCGCTGCTGGAAGGCCTGGACGGCGTGGACAAGATGTCCTAGAGCAAGAACAACTACATCGCCGTCCAGGAAGACGCGAACACCATGTTTGCCAAGGTGTTGAGCATCTCGGACGTGCTGATGTGGCGCTGGTACACCCTGCTGAGCTTCCGCTCCGAAGCCGACATCGCCGCGCTGAAGGCGGCGGTGGATGTGGGTGGCAACCCGCGCGACGCCAAGGTGGCACTGGCCAAGGAGATCACGGCGCGATTCCATTCGCCGGCGGCTGCGGACGCGGCCGAGCAGGACTTCGTGCTGCGCAGCAAGGGCGGCGTGCCGGAACAGATTCCCGAGGTGGCGCTGCCGTTGGGCGAGGGTGGGAGCCCCGTGGGTATCGGCGCGCTGCTCAAGCTGGCGGGTCTGGCGGCGTCCAGTGGCGAGGGCAACCGGCTGATTGATGGAGGCGGCGTGCGGGTGGATTCCAGCGTGGTCAGCGACAAGGGCCTGAAACTGGGCGCGGGCACCTATGTGCTGCAGGTGGGCAAGCGCAAGTTTGCCCGGGTCCAACTGGGCTGATCCGGTTCGGCCGGTGGCAATACCTTCCGGGGCATGCACGATGACCCTGACCGATCTGCTGGACCCGTTGGTGGATGCTTCGTTCAAGGGCTACCCCCACGGCGCGCCGCCGCTGCGCCGCTCGCAGATCGGGGCCCAGGGCTGGAACGTGTTGCGCGGCGACTTGCCGCTGCCGCTGGCGCTCATCAAGGCCGATGCACTGGCCCACAACCTGGGCTGGATGCAGCGTTTCGCCAGCGAACGCGGTCTGCAACTGGCGCCGCACGGCAAGACCAGCATGTCGCCGCAGCTGTTCACGCGCCAGCTGGCTGCCGGTGCCTGGGGAATGACGGTGGCCAATGTGGCGCAACTGCGTATCGCTGTAGCGGCCGGAGCGACGCGCTGCCTGATTGCCAACCAGGTATTCCAGGCGCAGGACCTGGCAGCCTTGCAGCGGCTGCAGCTGCAACAGCCCGGCCTGCGCGTGGTGTTCCTGCTGGACTCGCTGGCCCAGCTGGCATTGATCGACGCGTGGTGGCGGGAGCAGGCCGGTCAGGCACCCTTTGACGTGTTGCTGGAAGTCGGCGTGGCCGGTGGCCGCACTGGCTGCCGTTCGCTGGAGTCAGCGTTGGTATTGGCGGCAGCTGCCCATGCCAGTCTGGCGCTGCGGCTGGTGGGCATCGAATGCTACGAAGGCCTGGGAGTCACTGGTGAACAGCCGGCCGATCGCCGCTATGCCGACGCCCTGATGGCGCAGGTGTGCGCCCTGGCCCAGGCCTGTGACGCCCAAGGCTACTTCCAGACCGACGAGGTGTTGATCAGCGCCGGCGGCTCGGCCATTTTTGATCTGGTGGCCAGCCATATGCAGCCGCAGCTCAAGCGCCCGGTGCAGGGCATCCTGCGCTCGGGCTGCTATGTCACGCATGACCACGGCCAGTACCGGCGCATGCTCTCGGCCGTGGGGCTGCGCCTGGGTTGCAGCACCACCTTGCACGCGGCGCTGGAAGTGTGGACCGCGGTGCAGTCGCTGCCCGAACCGGGCCTGGCGATCCTCACCGCCGGCAAGCGTGACATCTCCTATGACATGCACTTGCCCGTGCCGATGGCGGTTTGCCGCGCCGGCAGCAGCGCCATCGAACCTTTGCCAGAAGGCTACCGGGTGAGTGGCCTGAACGACCAGCATGCCTACCTGCGCTGGGACAGCGATACCGCTGTGCCGTTGGCGGTGGGCGACAAGGTGGCCCTGGGTGTGTCGCACCCCTGCACCACCTTTGACAAGTGGCGCTGGATGCCGGTGGTGGACGCCAGCTACAGCGTGGTCGACGCCATCACCACCTGCTTCTGAGGGCTGGCGCCGGCCTCGCGCTCGCCGATGCTGCGGCGGGTTTCGTGCGCCTGCAGCTGCAGCCAGTCGCAAAAGGCGCGGATCTCGGCCCGGCTGGAGCAGCGCGGCCCCGTGACCAGCCAGTAGTCCATGGGTGAGTCGATGCGGGTGTCGGGCAGGGCCTCCACCAGGTCGCCGTTGGCCAGACTCTCGGCCACCAGCGGCAGCCGTGCCAGCACCACGCCCTGGCCGCTGAGCGCCGCCTGCACCATCTGGTAGGCGTAGTTGAAGTAGAGCCAGCGCCGCGGCTGGAACTTCTTCAGCGCCTCGGGCTTGAGCTGCTGTTGCAGCCAGCGCTGCCAGGTCAGCCATTCGAGATGGGTCTGGTGCGCGTCACCGGCCTCGATCAGCGCGAACTGCGCCAGATCCTCAGGCTTGCGGATGCTGGGGCTGCTCTTGAGCAGCCAGGGGCTGGCCACCGGCGTCAGTTGCTCGCCGAACAGCCGGATCGCGTGTGGCGGCATCGAACTCACCCGCCCGTAGCGCAGCGCCAGATCCACATCCGACACCTCCAGGTCCAGGGCGGTGTCGGTGGCGTCGATGCGGATGTCTATGTCCGGGTTGGCGCGCTGGAAGGCTTCCATGCGCGGTATCAGCCACATCGAGGCGAAGGAAGCAAAGGTGGTCAGCGACACGCTGCGCCGCCCGGCACTCTGGCGGATCTGGCGCACGCTGCCGTCGATCTGCGGCAGAGCCCGCGCCACCGCCACCAGCAGCAACGCGCCGGCACTCGTGAGCTCCACCGCGCGGGTGTGGCGCAGGAACAGGGGTGCGCCGACGTCGTCTTCCAGCGCCTGGATCTGCCGGCTCACGGCGGACTGGGTCAGTGCCAGCTCTTCGGATGCGGCGCGGAAATTGAGGTGCCGGGCCACGGCCTCGAAGGCGCGCAGATGGCCTGCGGCTATGGGGCGGGTGCGCAAGTGGGTTTGTGAATGCTGCATTGCGTCAGGGCCTGGTTGCGGGTTCTTGATTCATGCTGGAATCGCATCAATAGCCTAACCGATCTTCATTGGACGGACAAGCCCGCAAGGACGATGATTTCTCCCACGTTCGATAGCAAGCGTTCTTCCACAGGAGGTCATCATGGCTCAAACAAATTCTCTGAATTCGCAACAATCGGGTGCCGCGCGGATCGGCGCCTCGGCTCCGGGAACCTGGATTCTGGGTGCCGGCCAGGCGCTGACCCTGCGGCCGCGCCGCGCCGGCGTACTGCGCGTGGCCCGCGGCCGGGTCTGGGCCACGCTCGACGGCCCGCACCCCGGCCCGGCCAATGACCGGGGCGACCTGGTGCTGGGCGTCGGCGAAGAGCTGGTGCTGGGTGAAGGCCAGAACGCGGTGCTCGAAGACTGGGACCACAAGGCCGACGCCCAATTTGCCTGGGACCCGCTGCCTGTGGCGACGCCACTGCCAGCCCAGCCTTCGCGCTGGCAAGCCAATGTGGCGCAACCGACGCGCGAACTGACGCTGGCCCTCGGCCTGGTCGGTCATGCACTGGGCCGACTGTTCTGGGGTTTGGCTGGATACTCCGAGTACCTGGTGGCCGGCCGCGGCCGGGTCCAACCCTGCTGGCACGCGAACCAACCGTAAGGCCGGGCTGTCGGCCTGACCGGCCGGTAGCCAGCAGGCCGCGCCACAATCGCCGCATGGCGCGGCCCAAGTCATCGAAGCACGAACTGCGGCGGGAAGAGATCCTGGAGCAGGCGGCGCAATGCTTTGCCGCCCACAGCTACCCCGCTGCCAGCATGGCGCAGATTGCCCAGGCCTGCGGCACGTCCAAGGCCCGTCTGTACCACTACTACAGCGCCAAGGAAGCGATCCTGTTCGACCTGCTGGACCGCTACACCCAGAGCTTGCTGGCCCTGATAGGCCAGACCGAAGCCACAGCCCAGCGCCGCGGCCTGGACGACCGCGCCACGCTGCATGAACTGGTGCGCAGCTTTCTCAAGGAATACCAGAGTTCGGCCACGCGCCACGTGGCGCTGCTGCACGACACGCAATTCCTGGGCGAGCAACAGCGAGAACTGATCCTGGGCCGGCAGCGCGACATGGTCTCGGCCGTGACCCGCTTCCTCTACCGGGCCTACCCCGCCCGCCTGAACCCGGCCAACCAGGCGGCAGTGACCATGATGCTGTTCGGCATGATCAACTGGACCTTCACCTGGCTGCGCCCCGACGGACCCATGAGCTACGCCGACTTTGCGGAAGAGGTGATCCGCACACTGGAGCGCGGCTTCTCCTGAAGGCCAGGCAAGCCGCTGGCCGCGATTCAACTGCTGGCGACAAAGCCCTGCTGGTATGCGGCAACGCCATCGGGAATGACGACCCAGGGCTGTTTGGACTGCACCCAGATATGCCGGTCGATGCTGAACCAGCCGGGCTCGTCAAAGCTGCCGCCGGCAATAGTGCGGATGCCGGGCCGGACCTCGGCGGTATGCGAAACCGTGGTGCCGCACGCAGGGCAAAAGCACATCCGCAACCAACGTCCACTCACGTCCGACCGGTGCTCGCGCTCCACCACCTCCCCTTGCAGCATCTCCACTGCCTCTTCAGGAAACGAAGCCAGTACCGCAAAAGCACTGGCCAGGCGGCGCTGGCAGAACCTGCAATGGCAGACCGTGCCGATGGTGGGTTTGCCGCGTGTGACGTAACGGACAGCGCCGCAGGCGCAGCCGCCAGTGTGGGTTTCGGGCATTGAAGTTGAAGTCGAAGTTGGTGTTGCAGGTGTCACGACGTCTTCCTGGCGCAATTTGGGTATGTTGAAGTTTGCCACTTGCACAAAACCGAACCGATGAAGCCATCGGCTTGCAACGAGTTTGCGCAACTGCCCTGGGTGCCGAGATGGGTAGTCCCGCAACGCAGCGCAGCGTAGTGGAGGGGCCAAGCACTGCAGCGCCGGCGGCTGCCTGCAAGTGGCTTCGCACGCGGTCGAGGCGCGAAGGCCTGAATTTCGTGCATTCATGGCCTAATATGTCGAAAACGAGCATACTATTCGACACAATGCCATTCAAGCCGGCCAGAGCGCACCAAAATGCCAGTTTTGCGCCAGTTTTCGCTCTGAAAAATCGCCGGAACCCGCATGGAGCGGCTACGGGGTGCTACTGAATATATAGCAATACGGGGTCCTATGGCCGGTGGCAGCCATCATCCCGGCCCTCACCCCAGCCCTCTCCCGCGCGCGGGAGAGGGGGCAAGAACGCGCGCGGTGCTTGGACTGGTAAGGGGCAAGAAGGCGCGCCTCAGCACTCCACGATATTCACGGCCAGCCCGCCGCGCGAGGTTTCCTTGTACTTGGTCTTCATGTCGGCGCCGGTCTCACGCATGGTCTTGATCACGTTGTCGAGCGAGACCACGTGCTGGCCGTTGCCGGCGATGGCCATGCGGGCGGCGTTGATGGCTTTCACGGCGCCCATGGCGTTGCGCTCGATGCAGGGCACTTGCACCAGGCCACCCACCGGGTCGCAGGTCAGGCCCAAGTTGTGCTCCATGCCGATCTCGGCTGCGTTCTCGATCTGCTCCGGCGTGCCGCCCATCACGGCCGTCAGCCCGGCGGCGGCCATGGAGCAGGCCACGCCCACCTCGCCCTGGCAGCCGACCTCGGCGCCGCTGATCGAGGCATTGAGCTTGTACAGGATGCCGATGGCGGCAGCACTCATCAGGAAGTCGATCACGCTGTCGTCGCTACGGCTCTCACCCGCTCGCTTGTGCAGCCCCATGACGAAGCGGTCGTAGTAGTGCAGCACGGCTGGTATCACGCCCGAGGCGCCATTGGTCGGGGCCGTGACCACGCGGCCACCAGCGGCGTTTTCCTCGTTCACCGCGAATGCATAGACATTGACCCAGTCCAGCACCGACAGCGGGTCGGCCAGTGTGCCCTCGGCGCGGTCCCGCAGCTGTGCTGCCAGGATGGGCGCGCGACGCTGCACCTTGTACGGGCCGGGGAGCGTGCCCTCCTGCGCCAGGCCACGCTGCACGCACTCGCGCATCACCCGCCAGATGTTGAGCAGGCCGGTGCGGATCTCGTCGTCGCTGCGCCAGGTGCGCTCGTTGGCCCACATCACCTGGCTGATGCTTAAAGCCTGGTCGCGGCAGATGGCCAGCAGGCCGTCGCCCGAGCTGAACTGGTGGGGCAGCTTCTGCTGCGCGCTCAACACCGCCTCATTGCTGCCGCCAGCCGTCACCACAAAGCCGCCGCCCACGCTCAGGTACCGGGTCTCGCGCAACAGTGTGCCTGTTGCATCGAAGGCACTGAAGCGCATGCCGTTGGGGTGTTCGGGCATCACCTCGCGCCGGTACATCAGCAGGTGCTCGCGCTCCTGGAACACCACCGTCTGTTCACCCAGCAGCGACAGGCTTTGCTGCGCACGCGCCGCGGCAATCAGGCCCGGAACGGCGTTCACGTCCACCAGGTCCGGCGTATGGCCCATCAGGCCAAGCATGATCGCCACGTCCGAACCGTGGCCCTTGCCAGTGGCGCCGAGCGAGCCGTAGAGCTCGGCGCGGACATTGGCCGTGCCAGCCAGCAGACCATGGCGCTGCAAGGCCAGGGCAAACATGCGGGCGGCGCGCATCGGCCCGACCGTGTGCGAGCTGCTGGGCCCGATACCGATCTTGAACAGGTCGAACACGCTGATCGCCATGGCGCGACTGTAGCGCCAATCGATAGCCGGGGCGCCACCGCGGCGCGCCTACACTTGCAGCCATGGATGCGGTGCATGTGGTCGTCATGGGGGTCAGCGGTTGTGGCAAGTCGGCGTTTGGCCGGCGCCTGGCACAGGCACTGAGCCTGCCGATGATCGAGGGAGATGATTTCCACTCCCAGGCCAACCGGCAGAAGATGGCCAGCGGCGTGGCACTGACAGATGCCGATCGCGCCAGTTGGCTGCAGTGCCTGGCGCAAGAACTGCGGCGCAAACCCCAGGGCGCTGTACTGGCCTGCTCGGCATTGAAAGTGGCCTACCGCGATTGCCTGCGCACGGGCGCACCGACGCTGCGCTTTGTGCACCTGGCCATCGACCAGACCGAATCCTTGCGCCGGGTCGCCAAGCGCGCTGGGCACTTCTATCCACCCAGCCTGGTGGCGAGCCAGTTCGAAGCCCTGCAGGACCCCGGCGCAGAGCCGGGCGTGCTGGTGCTGGACGGCACGGCAGTGGCCGCGGACAACCTGGCGCGTGCCACCGCCTGGCTGGGAGCGGGCCGGTTGCCCCAGGCGCAGTAGCTACCATTGCAGCCATACATCGGCTCGCAGCCACCGCTGCAGCCTCCACCGGAGACACCCGCATGAGCAGTAGCACCAAGGCTTTCGCCAGCCAGGCCGACCTGGCCGACAAGACCATCACCTTCGAGCAACTCAGCGCCCATTGCTGGGCCTATACGGCCGAGGGCGACCCGAATTCCGGCGTGATCATTGGCGACAAGTACATCATGGTCAGCGACGCCACGGCCACGCCGGCTATGGCGCAGGACCTGATCGCCCGCATCCGCGCCGTCAGCGACAAGCCAATCAAGTATGTGCTGCTGACGCACTACCACGCGGTGCGGGTGCTGGGCGCCAGCGCCTACCTGGCCGAGGGCGCCACCGAGATCATTGCCAGCCAGGGCACACTGGAGCTGATCCGCGAGCGGGGTGCCCAGGACATGCAAAGCGAGATGGAGCGCTTTCCCCGGCTGTTCCGCAACGCCGAAAGCGTGCCGGGCCTGACCTGGCCGACGCTGGTGATCGGCGGTGGCGACCCGACCCGCGGCGAGGTGCCGGGCCGCCTCACCCTGGACCTGGGCGGAGTCAACGTCCAGGTCTGGCACCCAGGTCCGGGCCACACCCGCGGCGACACGGTGGCCTGGGTGGAGCAGGAGCGGGTGTTGTTCAGCGGCGACCTGGTGGAGTACCAGGCCGGCGTCTATACCGGCGACGCTCAGCTGCAGGAGTGGCCGGCCACGCTGGAAGCGCTGCGCGCGCTCGGTGCCACGGCACTGGTGCCGGGGCGCGGTGCTGCCATGCAGGGCGAGGCCAATGTGCACAGGGCACTGGACTACACCAAGCTCTGGGTCGAAACCCTCTACCGCTGCGGCCAGGAGGCGGCACAACAGAACATGGACCTCAAGGCCGCCATGGTCCACACCCGCAAGAGCATGGACCCGATCTTTGGCCAGGTGTTCATCTACGAACATTGCCTGCCCTTCGACGTCAGCCGGGCCTATGACGAGGCCAAGGGCCTGAAGAACCCGCGCATCTGGACGGCCGAGCGCGACCAGGAAATGTGGGCCGCATTGCAGGCTTGAAAGGACTTTCATGACAACACTGAATATCAACGGCAAGCCGACCACGGTTGACGTCGCGCCCGACACCCCCATCCTCTGGGCCCTGCGCGACACGCTGGGCCTGACCGGTACCAAGTTCGGTTGCGGCATGGCGCAATGCGGAGCCTGCACCGTGCACCTCAATGGCCAGGCGATACGCAGCTGCGTCACGCCGATCTCGGCCGCTGAGGGTGCCCGGATCACCACCATTGAAGCCATAGAGTCTGACCGTGTCGGCAAAGCCGTGCAGGAGGCCTGGGTCAAGCACGACGTGGCCCAGTGCGGCTACTGCCAGAGTGGCCAGGTGATGAGCGCCACCGCACTGCTGAAAAACACCAAGCGCCCGAGCGACGCCCAGATCGACCAGGCCATGGCCGGCAACATCTGCCGCTGCGGCACCTATGTGCGCATCCGCGCCGCCATCCATGACGCTGCCGCGTCCGTGGCCTGAGCTCTTCCGGAGGACCACACCATGATTCTGGACAAGTACCTCACGCAAGCCGCTGTTGCCAATGCCGCAGCCCGGCCGCTGCTGCCGCTGTCGCGGCGCAACTTCCTCACCATCTCGGTCGGCGGGGCCGTGGGCCTGGCCTGCTTCCCCTACGCCGTCCGGGCCCAGGACGCGCCCAAGGCGCCACCGGGCCAGAATGCCACGGAGCAGCCTGGTGCCTTTGTCAGCATTGCCAAGGACGGCACCACCACCGTGTTGTGCAACCGCATGGACATGGGCCAGGGCATCGAGACTGCGCTGGCCATGATCTGCGCCGAAGAGCTGGAAGCTGACTGGTCCAAGGTGCGCACCGGTTTTGGCGACCAGCGTGGCAACTATGTGGACCCGTCCATGGGCATGCACCTGACGGGAGGCTCGAACTCGGTCAAGAACAGCTACGGGCAGTACCGCGAACTCGGAGCCCGGACCCGCGCCATGCTGGTGGCCGCGGCGGCCAAGCAATGGGGCGTGAGCCCGAAGGACGTGACTTCGAGCAATGGCGTGCTCAGCGCCGCCGGCAAGTCGGCCGGTTATGGCGAGCTGTTCGAAGTGGCGATGCAGGGGCCGGTGCCTGAGCAGGTGACGCTCAAGGACCCGAAAGACTTCCGCATCCTGGGCACGCCCACCGGTCTGAAGCCGGCCCGGGCCAAGAGCAGCGGCGGCCAGGCCTATGGCATGGACGTGCGCCTGCCCGGCATGCTCACGGCGGTAGTGGTGCGCCCGCCCGTGTTCAACGCCAAATTTGCCAGCTTCGATGCCGCTGCGGCGTTGAAGATCAAGGGCGTGCGCGCCGTGCTGCCGGTGGAACTGGACCGCGGCGGTCGCGGCCTGGCGGTCGTGGCCGACGGCTACTGGCCAGCCAAGCAGGCGCGCGAGGCCCTGCAGGTGCAGTGGGACACCAGCGGCGTGGAAAAGGCCGACAGCGCCGCGCTGCTGGCCAGCTACCGTGAATTGGCGAAGAAGCCGGGCCTGTCGCCGCCGCAGGAGCACTTCAGCGCCGACACCAGCAAGCTGGCCGGCGCGCCGAAGACGATCAGCGCCGAGTTCCTGTTCCCGTACCTGAACCACGCCCAGATGGAGCCGCTGGCCTGCACCGTGGACCTGAAAGGCGACCGCTGCACCATCTACACCGCATCCCAGATGCCCGGCGTGGACGCCGGTGCTGCTGCCGCTGTCACCGGCCTGAAGCCCGAGCAGGTGCAGATCGTGGTGCAGATGGCAGGCGGTGGCTTTGGCCGCCGCGCCACGCCCACGGCCGAGTACATCCGCGAGGCGGTCAACGTGGCCAAGGCGCTGGCGGCCGACGGCAAAGGCGCGCCGGTCAAAGTGGTGTGGAGCCGAGAGGATGACATGCGCGCCGGCTACTACCGGCCGATGACGCTGCACCGGGCGGAGGTCGGTTTTGACGCCCAGGGCAAGGTGCTGGGCTGGGAGCACCGCATCGTCAGCCAGAGCATTGTCAGCGGCTCGCCGTTCGAGGGCTTCATGGTGCAAAAGGGCGTGGACATGACCACCACCGAAGGCATGCGCGAACCCTATGCGGTGCCGATGCAGCTCACGGTGCACCACCCCAAGGTCAACGTGCCGGTGCTCTGGTGGCGTTCGGTCGGCAGCACCCACACCGCGTTCGTGATGGAGACCCTGATCGACGAGATTGCCGTGGCCACCAAACAGGACCCGG
>JANMKM010000628.1:0-2996 GCA_031372035.1 Rhodoferax sp.
CGGCGCTGTAGCTGAAGTCCAGCCCCATGCCGCCAAATTCGGTGGGGTACTTCAGGCCCAGCAGGCCCAGGTCCCCCATCTTCTTGAACAGGGCGTGGCTGGGAAACTCCTGCGCCTCCTCCCACTGAGCCACATACGGGTTGATTTCCTTGGCCACAAACTTGCGCACGGTGTCGGCAAGCTGTTCGTGTTCGGGTGTCAGGCGCATGGGGTCTTGATGGATGTCGTGGTGTCAGAGGAGTACGGCTACGGCGCTTACATGCGCGCCACGCCGAAGGTGTTGGGGTGCAGCACACGCCGCGCCGCCTCGGCCGTGATGTCCAGGCACAGGCCCAGGATGCGTCGGGTGTCGCGCGGGTCGATGATGCCGTCATCCCAGAGCCGGGCAGTGCCGAAGAGCGCGGCGGATTCCTTCTCCAGCCTCAGCCGCAGCCCGTCGGACATGGCCTTGAGTGCTTCTTCGTTGGCCGCCATGCCGGTGCGCTCCAGCTTGGCCCGGTTCACGATGTCCATCACCTTCGCGGCCTGGGCACCGCCCATCACCGCGGTGCGGGCCGTGGGCCAGGCAAAGATGAAGCGCGGGTCAAACCCACGGCCGCACATGCCGTAGTTGCCGGCGCCGTAGGAGCCGCCGAGCACGAACGTGAACTTCGGCACCCGGGCGTTGGCCACAGCCTGGATCATCTTGGAGCCATGCTTGATAGCGCCACTGCGTTCGGCCACCGCGCCGACCATATAGCCGGTGGTGTTCTGCAGGAACACCAGCGCGGTGCCGGTCTGGTCACACAACTGGATGAACTGCGCCGCCTTGGTGGAACCGTTGGGCTGGATCGGGCCGTTGTTGCCCAGGATGCCCACCAGATGCCCCTGCACCCGGGCGTGGCCGCAGACCGTCTCACTACCATATTCGGCCTTGAACTCCAGAAAGTCAGAGCCATCCACCAGCCTGGCGATGACTTCGCGCACGTCGTAGGGCTCGCGCTCATCCGCCGGCACGATACCCAGCAGCTCCTGCTCGTCAAACAGCGGCTCAACGGCGGCGACGACTCCGGGCACGCTGTCCCACTGCAGCTTGTCCATCACCTCGCGCGCCAGCGCGATGGCGTGCGCATCGTTCTCGCTCAGGTATTCGCCCAGACCGGTGACGGTGGCATGGGTCCGGGCACCACCCAGTTCCTCCTCCGTGCAGTCCTCGCCGATGGCGGCCTTCACCAGTGGCGGGCCGGCCAGGAAGATGTTGGAGCGGTCCCGTACCAGGATCACGTAGTCCGACAGGCCCGGCAGGTAGGCGCCGCCTGCGGTGGACGAGCCATGCACGATCGCAATCTGCGGCTGGCCGGCGGCGGACATCCGCGACTGGTTGGCAAAGCTGCGGCCGCCTTCGATGAAGATCTCGCTCTGGTACATCAGATTCGCGCCACCGCTCTCCACCAGATGGATCACCGGCAGCTTGTTCTCGCGTGCGATGTCCTGCCCCCGCAATGCCTTGCGCAGGCCCATCGGCGCCACGGTGCCGCCCTTGACCGCGCTGTCGCTGGCCGTGACCAGGCAGCGCTTGCCGGCCACCACGCCAATGCCCAATATCGAGCCGCCGCCCATCACCGACTTTTTGCCGTCGTCGTCGTGCATGTTCAGGCCGGCCAGGCGACTGAGTTCCAGAAACGGTGTGCCGCGGTCCAGCAGCCGCGCCACCCGCTCCCGCGGCAGCAGTTGACCCCGGGCCTCGAATTTCGCGCGTTTGGATTCAGACTCGGCAATCACCAGCTGCTCCAGCCGCTGCACCTCGGCCAGCAGGGCCTGCATGCGCTGGGCATTGGCCGCAAAGGCGCTGGACGCGGCTTGGATCTTGGAACGCAGGGCGGGCATGGCTGGGGCTTGCTGTTGGCTATCGCGCAATTACACTGCAGGGTAACGTTAACGTCAACCAGGTATCGTATAGGTGTTTCCACGGTACTGCTCTGCCCCTGCCGCTGCTAGCATCGCCCGCAATCCGTGCAACTGGCGCCATACCGGCCGCAGCAGCGCATTAACTCTGACCAACCTGAAAGTCCAGCCATGAACCTGCAAGAATGCACCGCCGCCATCCGCGCCAAGGTAGGCACCGACAGTGGCCTCAACGCCACCCTGAAGTTTGACTGTGCCGAGGATGGCACGATCCTGATTGACGGCAAGTCCACGCCCAACAGCGTCAGCAATGACAACGCCGAGGCGGATTGCACCGTCGGCATCACGCTGGAAAACCTGAACGCCATGTTGGCGGGGGACCTGGACCCGGCGGTGGGCTTTATGGCCGGCAAGCTCAAGGTCTCCGGCGACATGAGTGTTGCGATGCGTCTGCAGCGTGTCATCTGAGCCTTCCGTTCTTCCATAGATGTCCGCGAGCGCCAAGGCTGCCACCACCGAGCGCGCCATGCGCAAGGCGGTGGCGACGCGCGTTGCGCCACCCGCAGCGGGCGGCGGCACGCAGGCCTTTGTGGACGCGCACCACGACCAGAGCAGCGCCGAGCTGTTCGGCATCACCGAGCTGTGTGCCGAGTTCGGCATCACGCTGCGGGCCCTGCGCTTTTATGAAGACAAGGGCCTGCTCTCGCCCCGGCGTGTCAGTGGTGCCCGGGTCTACTCGCGCCGGGACCGGGCCCGGCTGTCGCTGATCCTGCGGGCCAAGGCCATTGGCACGCCGCTGTCCGAGATCAAGCACTATCTGGACCTCTATGGCGACCACGGCGAAGGCCGGGCCAAACAGCTCGGTTACGTGATAGCCCGTACCGACCAGGCCATCGCCACACTGGAGGCGCGCCGGGCGCAGATTGACGAAACCCTGGCCGAACTGCGGTTGATCAACAGCAACTGCAAGAAACAACTGGTGCAGCGCAAGAAATCCTGATCAGTCCCGAAGAGCCATATGGCTCAGCCTTGGCTCCACCCTCACCCCAGCCCTCTCCCGCACGCGGGAGAGGGGGCAATACGAGCGACCCTCCTGGCACGTCCCAGAGGGG
>JANMKM010000638.1:0-2156 GCA_031372035.1 Rhodoferax sp.
GGCGCTTCGGTGCTTGGTCCCTCCACTCCGTTGCGCTGCGCTCCACTGCGTTCAAGGACTGCCCTGCGATGCTCCCCGACCAGGGCAAATCGACAAACTCAGCCATGAGCACATGGCTGTTTGGCCGAGGACAGAGCACGCCCGCTTCGCGTAGCCGTGGTCTGTCCCACGGAGCATCAGGAGGTGTCGATTTGGCGCGCAAGCGCGCCGACCCTGGCCGGGTGCGCTTCTCGGCTACGCACAGGCGCGCCAGCAACTGCCCGCCCGTGGCTTTGAGGTGACTCGTTGGCAATCATTCGATTCGGTCGTGCCGACTTTGCCGAGCTCAATATCCCGAGCTCAATATCCCTTTGCGCTCGCAGGTTCAGTGCGGTAAGCTTTTGATTCATATGGCAGACTTCCAACCACCACAGCCTTTGCACCCAAAAACCGGTCATGTTATTTCGCACTTCTGCGAGATACATCAATAGTTAACCGACAAGAAATCCGCCTGTCGTCGCCTTGTTGCATACTGCATGCTGTTGCGTCGCAAAAGGAGCGGAAGCATGGAAAGCGTGAAGTCGATAGAGCATGCGGTGGAGTCGCTACCCCCGACGGAGCTAGCGGAATTCCGGCGGTGGTTCGCGGAATTCGACGGCGCTGTCTGGGATAGGCAAATCGAGCGGGATACAGCATCTGGCAGGCTCGACCAGTTGGCAGCTGAGGCGCTTGCCGACTATCGCGCAGGCTCGCCAAGAGAACTTTGAAGTTGAAGCACACAGCGTCAAAGCGTTTTTGGCAGTGCCTTGACGCTTTGCCTGCCGAAGTTCAAACCGTTGCGCACCGAAATTTCGCGCAGCTCAAGCTCGATCCAAACCATCCATCGCTACATTTCAAAACCGTTGGAAATGGTCGGTTTTATAGCGTTCGTGTCGGCCTTTACTATCGAGCGCTTGGTATTCCCGTGCCAAACGGCGCACATTGGTTTTGGATCGGGACACATGGTGAGTATGACAAGCTCGTCGGTTCACAGGTTGCTCGTCGCGGACACGCAGCAACAGGATGCCGCTCCGCGGCCATTGCTGCGTGCCGGACAGCGCCGGCGTTGGGCCGCACAAACATGCCCTTACTCACGCCGACCCTGACAACTACGCGCTTGCTTCTGCGTCCGTTTGCAGAGCGTGACGCGGAAGTAATCTACGCCCTCCAGAGCAACCCTCGTGTACTTCGGTACTGGGACTCACCACCCTGGACGGATCACAGCCGAGCGGACGCATTCATTGCAGCGTGTCGCAAGATGGAGGAGGACGGAAGCGGAGCAAGATTCGCCGTCGAGACTCGTAACGACAACGCATTTGTAGGCTGGTGTTCCATGTTCCGCTGGAACCCGATCTACCGCAGTCTCGGCATCGGCTACTGCTTCGACGAGCCAACCTGGGGCAAAGGTTACGCAACCGAGGCTGTGCGCGCCATGCTGAAGTGGGCCTATGGGGCACTTGACCTCAACCGCGTTGAAGCCGAACTTGACACACGCAATGCGGCGTCCGCAAGGGTCTTGGAGAAGCTGGGCTTCGAGCGAGAAGGTCTCAGGCGAGAAGACTGCATCGTCGCAGGCGAAGTCTCTGACTCCTGGATCTACGGTCTGCTGCGGCGCGACTGGAAAGCATAACCTGGTGCAGTACTTGTCGCCAGTGCGGCCCGCCCTCTCGTTCGAGGCGAGGCCCAACGGAAAACCACCTGGCCCGGCTCCTGGTGATGGTTATCATCCATCCGCCGGGCCTGGCGCTTTGCCGTCGGTCCCGCCTCAACTCGAACGTTGAGGCTGTAAAAAAACCTCCCCCAGTCGGCCTTTCCGGTCGACGCCTGTCGTGGCAGAAGCGTTGCACTTGCATCGCAACGAATCTGGAAATCCATGGCCCGCTACAAACTCCAGGAACGCCACAGCCTGCTGCTGCCGGTGGTGCTGTCCGAGCAGATCGTGCCGGGCAGCTTTGCATTCGCACTGGACTAACTGGTAGACCATGAACTCGACCTCACGGCCATGGACGCCAAGTTCAAGAACGACGAGGTGGGCGCCAGCGCCTACGACCCGCGAGTCATGCTCAAGGTGGTGCTGCTGGCCTACAGCCAGGGCCTGATCTCCAGCCGCGCCATCGAGCGCGCCTGTGTGCGCAACG
>JANMKM010000376.1:0-11372 GCA_031372035.1 Rhodoferax sp.
GTGAACGGGATGGTGCCGGTCGCCACGCTGGCACCGGCATAGCTGAACCCGCCGCTGCGCAGCACATTGAGCGCCTTTCCGGTGCCTCCGCCCGCCGGACCGACCTTGATGGTTGAGCCCTCGGCTCCACCGAAACCGGACACGGCCGGCGGCGAGGCTTCGTCGAAGGTGATCGCCAATGCAGTGGGCGGCGGGACTACCACACCCGCAGCGGCCAACGTGATGTCGTCGAAGAAGTAGCTGTCGCCAGAAATCGGGGAAATGGTGCCGATGTCGGGCAGGATCACCAGCGATGTGTAGTTCTTGCTGAGGTCCACATCGTTGAGAACCCAGGTCAGCGTTTGCCAGCCGACCACCACAGCGGTCGTGGCTGGCGCGTCGCCGGTACCCTGCTGGGGCGCGTATTCCACCTTGATCTTGATTGGAACCCCGGCCTTGGGTGAATAGACGCGTGCCGTGATCGTCTTGCGATTTGCCGTGAACGGGATGGTGCCGGTCGCCACGCTGGCACCGGCATAGCTGAACCCGCCGCTGCGCAGCACATTGAGCGCCTTGCTGCCGCCTCCGCCGGCCGGACCGACCTTGATGGTTGATCCCTCGGCGCCACCAAAGCCTGCAATGGCCGGCGCGGTAGTCTCGTCAAACGACGCCAGAACACCGGTGGGTGCGGGCGTGGGCGCTGGCGGGCCGGAGATGACCTGCTGCGTCAGCGCTGAACCCATCGCTGAGAGTGCCGCCGCCGTGGGCGTTCCGCCCAGCTGGCTGGCGTTGTCGTGGATGTAGCCCGTGATGACTTCGCTGCCCTGCTGGTCCTTGGTCACCGCTGTCAGGGTGGCATCCGTGGCCTGGAGGATGGCGTCTGCTTCGAATTTCAGGCCGGCACCGATCACTTCGCCCAGGCCGGTTGTGTTCATGCCTGCAAGGGCGGTGCGCACCGGCTGCATGACGGCTGAGGCACCTGCAACGCGGTCTGCCGCTGCCTTCACCAGGGCCTTGACGACCGTGATGTCAACGGCTGTTGCGCTGGTGTTCAGCGCGGCGCCAGTCTTGAGCTGGTTGGCGAAGGCGGCCACGACCTCGATGTAGATCGGCTGAATGGCGGCACTGCCGGAGGCACCGACCAGCCCGGCAATGGCTTCGGTGACCTTCTGCAGCAGTTGCTGGACTGCCAGGGTCTTCCTCATCAAGTCGGCATTGACCAGTGCGCCGCTGGCGTTGGTCAGACCGGGGTCCGTATTGAGCAGGTCGGTGTTGGCCGGCAGCTTCAGTGAAGTGTTGATCTGTGCCTGGGTCATGCCTGCAACGAGCAGGGTGGTCAGGGGTGATGCCACGGTTGCAGCAGCGGGTGCCTTGAGCAGCCCGACAAAAGGCAACTGCGTGTCCTGGCTGGTGCCACCGGCGACGATGACACCGAAGGCGCAACCGTCGGGGAAGGTGAACTTGCCATTGGCCTGGGTATAGACCGAGATCTCGCTGTCGTCCGCCACGCCGTTGCCATTGGCATCGCAAACGACTTTGGAAAAGCTGAGGTATCCGTCCACTGCCACGCCGCTGCGGGGCGTGCCTGGAGTCACCGGAGCCGGGCTTGATCCCCCGCCGCCGCAGGCGGCCAGCACGCAGGCGGCAGCTGCGGCGGGAACCAGACTAAGTTTGAATTGCATGGGTTACTCCCAAATTGGATGGATGACCCCGCCGGACGGCGGGATCGTTGGGGGCAATGGCTTAGTTGTTGGTGAAACCGATAGCACCGAGGTTGACCCCGGTTGCGTAGTTGCCGCCGTCAAGGTTGGTGTAGTTGAAGCTCGTTCCCGGCACGGTCATGACCACTCGCGCAAGGTTGGCCCGCACATTCGTCACGGCATTGGCGTTGGTGTCGGCGCCGCACAAGCCTTTCACCGTGAAGCCGGAAAACGGCAAGGTGTAAAAACCGCCTGCACCGTCCTTACGATTCGCGGTGAAGGTCTGCTTGATTTCCGTGCCGCCTGAGCCCGTCGTGCAGCCTGCCACCTTGGGTCCTGTCAGCGTCATTTCGAGGACCGGGTTCAAGTTGGCCCGCTCGAACATCGGCCCTGGACCCCACACCTTGAACTTGATCTTGCTGAAGTTGCCGGTATTGACCGTGCCATTGTTGGGCGCATTGACATACAGGCCCATATAGGCATTGTTGGAGACGGGTCCCTTCAAGACGAAGGTCCGGAAGAAGTTGGGCACACCCAAGGGAGCGTAGGAAGTTCCGGTGACCCAGCCCAACTCATCCACCTTCTGGGCCGAGGCGCTCAGGTTCGCATCGTCCTGGAAGTAGCCGATGCTGCCGTTGGCAACACCGACGACGCCGGTGAAGTTCGCCGTCGTTGCGCCAGCCAAGGCCGCCAGCCTGAATGGTGCAACGGTCTCGGCGGTGCCGACGTAGTTCACCGCAAAGATCCCTTCGCCCGCAACAAACATGGTGTTGCCGCCGTCACCGGTCTTGACATCGGCTGCCGCAATTGTCAAAGTCTGCGCGCCGCCTGATCCCATGTCGACAGGCGGGGTGCCGCCGCCGCCGCCGCTGGCGCTGAACCCAGGGAAGGTCAGATCATCGATGTACATGGTCTTGTCGGCCGTGACCTTGCTTCTTCCATTTGGGAACAGGACGACCGTGGCGTAGGTGCCTACGTCCGGCATGACGAACGACAGGGTCTCCCACTCATTCGCCTTGGTCGTGACGACGTCCTTTTCAGTGGTCGCCGGGCCACCAGAACCGCCTTCAAACTTGAGCAGGAAATTGGTGCCGATGGTTGGCGAAAAGACACGCATCGTGACAGTCTTCTTGTCCGCCGTGAGAACGACCGACCCGCCCAGGCCGGTAATCGTTGTACCGAAGTAGTCGTTGTCGGTTGGCTTCTTGACGAACTTCACGACCTTGTTGGTTGCATTGTTGGGTTCGCTGGCGATCTCGACGCTGCCGCCGTTGTTCTCGAACAGACCGAAACCAATACCGGCCGCCGAAAAGTCAACGCAGGCCGGAGCAGTGCAGGTACCGCTTCCACCGCCGCCACCACCACCTGCCGCCGGTTTCCAGAAATAGATGTTGTCCAGATAGGCCGTGGTGCCGCCGTTCGCGACCAGTTTCAACTCCTTGACAGCAGCCTTGTTCAGCGTGGTGAAGGCGCTCAGGTCGATGTCAAAGCTGTTCCATCCTGCCTTGGTGGGTGTGACCTTGACAAACTGTTCTGCGCCGCCGGCAAGCACGTATACGTCGAGCGAAGCCAGATCGGGCGTCCAGACGTCGACGTGGATCTTGGTCATCGCGGTCACGTCGATCGGCGTGAAGGTGATGCCCTCGTAATTGAAGGCGGTGTATTTTTCCACCTTGTTGCCGGCGATGGTCACTTCGCTGACGGCCGTGCTTTGTCCCCAGTCAGGACGCAGGTTGACTCCAGCCACCGGTGTGTAGGCATCGCTGTAGATCGACAGCACGTTTGCCGCCAGGGACGTCGGCGCTGTCGGTGCGCAGGTCGGCTCGGTTGTGCCGCAACTGATGGCGGCTGCCGGCTTCCAGAAATAAATGTTGTCCAGATAGGCCGTGGTCCCGCCGTTGGCCACCAGCTTCAGCTCCTTGACGGCTGCCTTGTTCAGCGTGGTGTAGGCGCTCAGGTCGATGTCAAAACTGTTCCATCCTGCCTTGGTGGGTGTGACATTTACAAACTGTTCGGCGCCGCCGGCCAGCACGAAGACGTCGAGCGAAGCCAGATCGGGCGTCCAGACATCAATGTGGATCTTGGTCATCGCGGTCACGTCAATCGGCGTGAAGGTGATGCCCTCGTAATTGAAGGAGGTGTATTTT
This sequence comes from Rhodoferax sp., assembly GCA_031372035.1. GTDB lineage: Bacteria > Pseudomonadota > Gammaproteobacteria > Burkholderiales > Burkholderiaceae_C > CAISIP01. Next base: position 3,827 of record JANMKM010000376.1, read on the forward strand.
TCCACCTTGTTGCCGGCAATGGTGACCTCGCTGACGGCGGTGGTTTGCCCCCAGTCCGGCCGCAGGACAACTCCGGCCACTGGTGTGTAGGCATCGCTGTAGATCGACAGCACATTGGCCGCCAGGGCTGTTGGCGCGGCCGGGGCATCGGTGGGCTCCGTGGCCGCCACGACAGTGCTGTAGGCCTGAGCAGCGCTGGCCGCCACCGTGTTGTCGTTGAGCGCAAGATCCTTGAACTTGGCCGCAGCCACGCTCACGTTGATGGTGCCTGTTGCATTCGCCGTTGGCGTGACCACCAGGGTGTAGTGGGTTGCGTCGACCTTGGTCACCGTGGCTGCAGGCGAGCCGCCCGTGACCACGACATCCTCCGCAGCAAAGCTGGTGCCAACGTCTTCGCTGAAGGTGAAAGTGAAGGTGACCGGGCCAGTGGCGGTGGCGCCTGCCACGTTGTCGGTGATGGTGACGGTTGGCGGCGTGGTATCGGTAACGACGCCGCCACCGCCGCAGGCGCTCACCAGCATGGCCGCGGCCAAAGCGCAGGCCGACACGTTGAAGGATTTTGCAATTTGACGCATGGGATGTGCTCCTGGCTGGTGTTTGTGTGGGTGCGAACTGGTTTGAAGGCGCGAAAGCGCATTCATGAAAGCGCTTTCAACGATGGTATGGCAAGCCATTTATCTTGACAATGGGCTTGGCACTAGGGCTTACCCTAGAGCAGAGAAAAATCTTGTTACTGGCGGTTCGTGCCGAGACTGCAAGGTCCTGCAAGAAGGCGGCTGTCGGCGCCGCCCGCTGCCAGATTACTTCTGGTAAACCCGTACGTATTCCACTTCCATTTGTTGCGGTGTGAAATTGAGATCCACCGTGCCTCCCAGATCACCGCCGATCGCCAGATTCAGGATCAGGAATTGCGGATTGTTGAAAGGCCAGCGCGTGGTGTCGCCGTTCTTCGGGTTGGCGAACTCGAAATAGTTGGTGCCGTCCACGCCGATCCGGATCCGGTCGGCGTCCCAGGTCAGCTGGTAGTTGTGGAAGGCAGTGCAGGCGTCGGCCACCGTCGTGCTCGACCCCTGTCCCACGCCCAGGCTGCCGTTGAAGTAGTTGTAGGCCCGGGTGTGAATGGTTCCCAGCACTACGCTCTTGGCCGCGGCGCTGGTTCCGCGCTGCTCCAGGATGTCGATCTCGCCGTCTTCCGGCCAGCGCCCGCCGGTGCCCAGCATCCAGATCGCCGGCCAGGTGCCCAGGCCGCAGGGCATCCTGGCGCGGACCTCGACGAAGCCATAGGTCCAGCTGGCCTTGCCGCGGGTGATCATCCGCGCCGACGTGTAGTGCTGCCCGCCATAGTCTGCGGCGCTGCGCAGGTCTTCCTTGCGCGCGGTGATGATCAGCCGCCCGCCCTCGACCCGGGCGTTCTCCATTCGGTTGGCGGAGTAGTACTGCAACTCGTTGTTGTACCAGCCCGCAGCATTGCGTTCGGTGTCAAAGCTCCACTTGCTGGCGTCGGGCAGGCCGGGGGTCTCGAATTCATCCGACCAGACCAGCGTTCCATTGACGCCCGCCACCCGCGTATCGAAGGCCTGCGTTGCGATGGCATCGGCTGTATTCACGTTGCCGGCAGTGTCGCTGAAGCGGCCAGGGGCGACGTAGACCGTCATCGTTGCGCTGGTATTCGCGCTCGGCGTCACGACTATCGCATAGTGGGTTGCGTCGGCCTTTGTCAAGCCGCCGGCCGTGCCACCGGAGACCTGGATGTCGTCAGCAGAAAAACTGCTGCCAATGTCCTCGCTGAACGTGAAGCTGAAGGTCACGGGCAGGGTTGCGCTGAGTGCCGGATAGTTGTCGGAGATGGTCACGACCGGAGGCACTGTGTCGGGCGGCGCTGTCACGGCAGCGGGGCTTGAGCCACCACCACCACATCCGACGAGCGCCAAGCCGAACAGCAGCGCAGCCCCGCATACGGTGCGCGCCCGCATACGCAACAGACAGGTGCGCTGAAAGCCCATGTTACGGGGCGCGCCCCAGTTTGCCCGGTGCCACTTGCAGGGTCTGGCCATCGCTGAATTTGACGGCCAGCGGTGTCTTGCCCGCGTTGTAGGCGAGGTAGGTCTTGCGGCCGTCGGCGCGCTTGAACACCGTGTACAGCGGGGTATCTGCCGAAACGCTGTAATCGGGCGGGCCGGTCTCCTGCAGGCTCAGCAGCCAGTGCAGGGCGGAGGTGCGCGACTCACCCAGCTCGACCGCGCCCCAGCGGTTCCATTGCGCCAGCCCCTGTGCCGGGTCGGACAGCGCCGTGTACTTGGCGAACACGTCCTGCCAGATGTCCGGCGGGTCGATCTTCTTGCCGCGCGCGGCCCAGATTTCCTGCTCGCCCTTGAGGCTGCCCATATTGCGCTTGATGTAATCCGGGTAGCGCCCCAGGAAGGTCGACGCCGTGGTGATCGGCAGCAGGTTGATGCCCTTGATCTGGCGCGGGTCGTCGGTCCACCAGGTGTTGTGGATGTACTTGCCGCCAAACAGCTGCGCCACTTCGACGTTCTTGTATTCGGGTGCGAACACCAGTCCGTGGATGTCGAACCAATAGTGGTTGATGGCCTCGGACTCGGTGGCGTAGAGGTAGGCGCCGAGGTCGCGCAGCGCACGGTTGCCGGTGACCTCGCCCCATAGGATCAGCCCGGCCCAGGCGTTGGTCGCCTCGGACGACGATTCCTGGTTGTTTCCAAGCGCCCCGTAGGCGCCGACGCCGCCCAGGCCGCTGGCCCAGGAGTGGCCTTCGTAGGGGTCGAAGTTGCGCAGGAACGGAAAGTCAGCGCGGCCCCGCTCGGCGGTGGCGATGTCGGCGATCAGCAGTTCGATCATCGGCCCGTACTTGTCTTTGCCGATCCAGGCCGGATCGCGCATGCCGATTTCCGCCGCTGCGCGGATCCAGTAGCCGTACCAGAAGTGGTGGTCGTTGATTTCCTCGATGGCAAAGAATTCGTTCGGGTGGCTGGCCACGGAGCCGATCGACTTGTCGTAGAAGAAATAGCCCCAGGAACTCTGGCTGGAGAACCAGTCCTCCATGCGTTTCTTGGTCATCGCCAACAGTTCCGCGCTGCCGGCGGCGTCGCCCTGTTGCTCGAACACGTCCAGCAGCTTCATGGTGCGCTGCAGGCCCTTGCCCTGCCAGTAGGCGCTCTTGCCTTCCTGCAGCATCAGGCGCCGCGCGGTGCGCAACTCGGCCTTCATCACGTCGGCCAGATCGCCCTTGCGCGGCGACTCGCCCACAGCCGGCCAGTACGGCACGAAGCCCGAATGGGCAGCGATGGTCTTGAACTGCGAGCCGGGCAGCAGCCGCAGCTTGCCGCGCACCGTGTCGAAGGCCGGACCGAGCTTGCCGTCCACCGAAGCGTTCTTGAACCAGTGGTGTGGATAGAGTCCGAGCAGGGTGCCGTTGTCCGGGCCCTCCATGCTGCGGGTCATCGCCTTGAAGGTGGTTACCACCTGGCTGGCCGGCGCGTCGTATTGCCATTCGACCCGGGTGTCCTGGATGAAGGCGTACGCATGGCGGGCGAACAGCGCCTGAGTCTCGGCCTTGTCGTCGGGCAGCACGGCGGCAGAAACATAGCCCTTGCCGGCTGGCAGGCGTGCAATCCATTCGGTGGGGGACACCGACTCCCAGCGCGTGCCGGTGGGGCCGAACAGTGCGTAGGCGCGGCCGTTGACGCGCAGGGCCAGCACCCGTGCATCCGCGCCGGCGTCGATGCGCTGGCCGGCCGCTGGCAGGCGCAGGCGCAGGTCGCCTCGGGTGAGCTGGACAAAGGTGTAGGGGTTGCCGTGCGCCACCGTGACCAGCATGTCGTCGGCGCCACGGGCAAACGAAATGTCGATCGACCAGTCGCCGGTCTTGGCCAGCTTCGCGGTACCGGGTTCGAAAGCCACAGGCGACAGCACCAGCGCGTCGCGGTGCGGATAGCCGATCTCGACGTCGCGGCGTTCGGTGGGTACCACTTCCTTCACGGGCAGTACCCATTCCAGGCCGGCAGGCGTGGCCTTCACCGTCATTGGCTGGACAAAGATCGCATCGGGCTTGGGATTGAAGATCAGCGTCGAGTACCACTGGCTGGTCGGTGCCGCCTGCTTGAGCATCGCCTCGGTGCGCAGCGGTGCCGTGGGCAGACCCTTGTCGCCCGATTTGGGAGCGAGCAGGTAGGTGCCGGCGCCCGCCTGCACGGGTTGTGCGGATGCGCCGGTCAGGGCAATGCACAGGATGAACAAGCCCAGGCAGTAGCTTTTGATAAGTCTCATGGAAGTTCCTTCGGCACGATCAGATGGCCGATAACCAATCATACTGAAAGCGCTTTCAAAAGACATCCACAGGTTTACCCTAGGTTCCGATCCCGCCTCACATCCACGAATTACAGGGGTTCGACGTTCTCCTAGGGAAAACACGGAGCAGGAACCGTTGACGCTCGTGGCGGTCTGCCAATAAACTGCTGAAAGCGCTTTCACAAACCCCTCACGACGTTTCCACCATGAAAATCACAACCACTGCGAGCGGCTCGGCGGCACGACGGATGGCGCATGCAGCGCGGACGGGACGGCAGCGCCTGACGCAGCTCGGACTCGTCGTCGCGGCATTGGGCGCCGCCGGCACAGCCCAGGCGATTGACTTCGGGCCGAACGACATGTTCAGCCTGACCGGATTCTTTGAGGCCACCACCGGACGCGCCACCAATGCCTGCATCGGCGGCGTCAGCAGCAACTGCGAGTGGGCCGGGCTTTACGCCGTCAAGCACGCCAACTGGTCGGACCCAATACTCCCTGGGCAACCGTATGGAACCATCTCGACCCATTTCTGGCAGTTCCAGCCGACCCTTGGCGCCAAGTACCAGTTGCCAGGAGGTTTCAAGCTTTCCGGCGCACTGAGCCAGCGCCGACGCGACGGCCAGGTCGACGTGCCGGGCTTCTGGTACGACAAGAGCGTCACGCTCGCCCATGAGGACTACGGCATCGTGCAGGTCGGGCAGTTTCTCACCCGGTCCTGGAACCGGGCCGACTACCCGTATGGAACCGAACTCGGCGTGTCGAGCCCGTGGGCGTCGAGTGGCGCCGGATACGGCATGCTCACGCAGGCACTGCGCTACACCGCACGCACCTTGGATGTGGCCGAGGGCAACCTGGTGCTCGAGGTCACCTACGACCGCGGCAACGGCGGCTGGACGGTACACCGGCCCCAGTTCCTGGAAATCTGGGCCCTGTACTCCAAGGGTCCGCTGATTGTCGAGGCCTTCCTGCAGGACACGCGCAATGGCGGCCCGGTGTCCTGGGGCCATGCGCCATTCACCGGCCTGACGCCGTTCCCGTCGGATGACAAGCTGTTGGCGCCGGGGACCACGACCCCGCTGCTGAAAGATTCCAGCCAGGGCATGCAGATGCTGATCGGGCGCTATTACTACACGCCGCAGATCGAACTCACTGGTGGCGTCCGGCGCAACCGCTGGAGCGGCGCCAATGCAGCCTTCTGGACGCCGACGACAGACTCGCCGATCGGCCACAACAGCTTCTTCAACGTCAACTGGAACGGTACCCTGAACGGCGTACAGAACCCGGGCTATTCGGCCACCTCCATCGACGTGTTGCTGGGCGCACGCTACCACATGGACAAATGGAGCTTCTCGACCGGCCTGGTACACCTGGGCACGGCCAGCACCGACAACCCGAGCGAGCGCGGCCAGAGCAATTCGACCCTGATCAACACCTTCGGCGTGTCTTACAACTATGGCCAGGGCTTCAAGTTCAACGGTACGCTGGGCTTCGTGAAGCATGCCCGGCTGGGGTTGGCGCCGATGTCTTCTCCCGACAACACTTCGTTCACCAAGGTAGATTCGCGGGTCAGTCAGAACGGCAACTGGTTCACGGTCGGCTTCACTTACAACTTCTGACGCGCAGCAGCCCGAGGTCACCCCATGAAATCCATTGAATTCCGCACCATGTCGATCCGCCCCGCACACCTGGTCCACGCCGCGCTGGCGTTCGCCTTTGCCATGGTCCTGACGGCCTGCGGCGGCGGTGGTACCACGCCGGTCACCGACGTCACGGCAACCGCCAGCGGCCTGCGCGCCCTGCCGGCCCAATACACGAGTCGCAAGGCGGTCAACTATTCCCCGTATCGGACTGCACAAAATGTTGACGGGCGCAGCGCCGAAGTGATCACCGATGCCCAGGTTGAAGATGACCTGCGATTGATCATGGCGGCCGGAATCGGCCTGATACGGCTCTTTGACAGCGACGCCAAGGTTGGAGAGCGCACGCTGCGGGTCATTGCCACCAAGAACCTCGATATCAAGGTGCATCTGGGCATCTATATCCAGGCTGGCGCCGATGTTTACAGCAACGATCAGATTGCCCGCGGTGTGGCATTGGCCAACAGCTACCCCGACATCGTGCTGGCCGTCAGCGTGGGCAACGAGACCATGGTCAGCTGGAGCACCACGCCGATCCTGCCGGAAGTCATGGCCAGGCATCTGAACTATGTGCGCAGCCAGATCCGCCAGCCGATCACCAGCGATGACGACTGGAGCTGGTACGACAAGTCGTTCCGGGTGAACCTGGACGCCGTTGACTTCGTGTCCATGCACACCTATCCGATGGTGGAAACCCACTACAACCCGGGCGCCTGGGACTGGCAGCAACTCGGACAAGCCGACCTGAGCAAGCGCGCCGGGGACATGATGAAAGCGGCACTCGCTGCTACCAAGGCGCGCTATGGGGCGGTGCGGTCCTATCTGGACCAACAAGGGTACTCGAAGCTTCCGGTGGTGATCGGCGAGGTGGGCTGGAAAGCGGTCGATTCGAGTGGCGCAAGCTGGTACCGGTACCTTGCACACCCGGTCAACCAGAAGATCTACTACGACGGCCTGGTGGCCTGGGCTCTGGAGGCCCGCACAGGGGCCGGTCCGAAGGCGATCTTCTATTTCGAGGCCTTCGACGAGCCGTGGAAACAGGCCGACGACAAGTGGGGCCTGTTCAATGTGAACCGCGAAGCCCGCTATGCCGTGCAGGCGCTGCACGCCAACAACAGCGTGGTGGGCAGTACCACCACCGGCACAGTGACCTGGAAGTACGAGGCCGGGAGCTACACCGATGCCAATGCGCTCTACTTCAAGCCACCAGTGCCCAACGCGGTAGTCACCCAGAACCGCTATGTGATCTACGCCGAGGCCACCACGGCTTCTGAGCTCAGGCCGACCGGGCTGGTCTGGGACCCCTTTGTCAAGACCTTCTGGACCGAAGTGGCAGATGCCGCGCCTGTCGAAGTTCCAGCAGCAGAATCCATCCATCGACGTGCGGGTAACGACCTCGACCGAGCTCACGGACTTCGCGCGCGACGGCGTCGACGTCGGCATCCGCTACGGCAATGGCAAGTGGCCGGGCCTGCGATCGGACTGGCTGATGGCGGAAGAGCTGTTCCCGGTCTGCAGCCCCGTGTTGCTCAAGGGCGACCATCCGATCAGGACGCCCGACGATCTCAAGCACCACACGCTGCTCTATGCCAGCCACGACATGG
>JANMKM010000008.1:0-2339 GCA_031372035.1 Rhodoferax sp.
GCCGCCGAAGCCCACCCGGTGAGCTTGCTGCACATGCTGCATGCCAAGGAAACCGGCTGCAAGATGATCGTGGTGGACCCGCGTTTCACCCGCACCGCGGCCAAGGCCGATGAATTTGTACGCATCCGCTCCGGCTCTGACATCCCGTTCCTGTTCGGCTTGCTGCACCACATCTTCAAGAACGGTTGGGAAGACAAGAAGTACATCAATGACCGGGTCTACGGCATGGACAAGGTCAAGGAAGACGTCATGGCCAAGTGGACGCCGGACAAGGTGGAGGAGGCCTGCGGCGTGAACGAGGCCCAGATGCTCAAGATCGCCACCATGCTCAATGAGAACCGGCCGGGCACCATTGTCTGGTGCATGGGTCAGACCCAGCACACCACCGGCAACGCCGTCGTGCGGGCGTCGTGCATCCTGCAACTGGCGCTGGGCAACATTGGCACCAGCGGTGGCGGCGCCAACATCTTCCGCGGCCACGACAACGTGCAGGGCGCCACCGACGTCGGCCCGAACCCTGACTCGCTGCCCGGTTACTACGGCCTGGTGGAAGGCTCCTGGAAGCATTTCGCCAAGGCCTGGGGCGTGGACTTTGAATGGATCAAGGGCCGCTACGCCTCGCCGGCCATGATGGGCAAGCCCGGCATCACGGTGTCGCGCTGGATTGACGGCGTGCTGGAGAAGAACGAGCTGATCGACCAGGACTCGAACCTGCGCGCCATGGTGTTCTGGGGCCATGCACCCAATTCGCAGACCCGCGGCCTGGAGATGAAGCGGGCCATGGACAAACTCGATCTGCTGGTGGTGATCGACCCGTACCCGTCGGCCACGGCCGCCATGGCAGCCATGCCGGGGAAGGCAGAGGACCAGAACCCGAACCGCGCGGTCTACCTGCTGCCGGCGGCCACGCAGTTCGAGACCAGCGGTTCCTGCACCGCGTCGAACCGTTCGCTGCAATGGCGCGAGAAGGTGATCGAGCCGCTGTGGGAGAGCCGCAGCGACCACATGATCATGCACCAGTTCGCCGAGAAGCTGGGCTTCGCCAAGGAGCTGTCGAAGAACTACAAGATGCAGAAGGTCCGGGGCATGGACGAGCCGGTGCCGGAAGACATCCTGCGCGAGATCAACAAGAGCGTCTGGACCATCGGCTACACCGGCCAGAGCCCGGAGCGGCTCAAGGCCCACATGCGCAATATGCATGTGTTTGACGTCAAGACGCTCAAGGCCAAGGGTGGCAAGGACAAGGAGACCGGCTACGACTTCACCGGCGACTACTTCGGCCTGCCCTGGCCGTGCTGGGGCACGCCGGAGCTCAAGCATCCGGGCTCGCCGAACCTGTACGACACCTCCAAGCATGTGATGGAGGGCGGCGGCAACTTCCGCGCCAACTTCGGTGTAGAGCGTGAAGGCAAGAATTTGCTGGCCGAGGACGGCTCGCATTCGGTGGGTGCCGAGATCACTACCGGCTACCCTGAGTTCGACCATGTGCTGTTGAAGAAGCTGGGCTGGTGGGACGACCTGACCGACGCCGAGAAGACGGCAGCCGAGGGCAAGAACTGGAAGACCGACCCCTCGGGCGGCATCATCCGCGTGACCATGAAGGTGCATGGCTGCCATGTCTTCGGCAACGCCAAGGCCCGCGCCGTGGTCTGGAACTTCCCCGACGGCATTCCGCAGCATCGCGAGCCCCTGTATGGCAACCGTGGCGACCTGATGGTCAAGTACCCCAGCCATGACGACAAGAAGGCGTTCTGGCGCATGCCCACCCTGTACAAGACGCTGCAGGCCAAGAACATTGCCGACAAGCTGCACGAGAAATTCCCGCTGATCATGACCTCGGGTCGCTTGGTCGAATACGAGGGCGGTGGCGAGGAAACCCGCTCGAACCCCTGGCTGGCCGAACTGCAGCAGGAGATGTTTGTCGAGATCAACCCCAAGGTTGCGGCCGAAAAGGGGATTCGCAACGGCGAGCGCGCCTGGGTCTCCACACCCACAGGCGCGCGCCTGAATGTGCAGGCCTTGGTGACCGAGCGCGTCGGCCCGGACACCGTGTTCATGCCGTTCCACTTCTCCGGCCGCTGGCAGGGTGCCGACATGCTGGCCTACTACCCGAACGGTGCGGCGCCCATCGTGCGCGGTGAGGCGATCAACACCGCAACCACCTATGGCTACGACAGCGTGACGATGATGCAGGAAACAAAAACGACGATTTGCAATGTAGAGCGGGCATGACATGACCCCCACGCTTGCCACTTCGTGTGCTGCGCTGCCCCCCGAGGGGGAGCATTTTGCCTTGGGTCGACCCGGCGGCAAAACATGCATCAAGCTTTGCAGGACAG
>JANMKM010000044.1:0-5178 GCA_031372035.1 Rhodoferax sp.
GGCCGCACCACCCTGGCCCTGCGCACCTACAGTCCGCAGGAACGTGACAAGGCCCAGGGTGCGCTCAATTTCCTGGTCTTCGCCACCCTGGCCCTGAGCTCGTTCGCCTCAGGAGTGCTGGTTACCACCCGCGGCTGGACGCTGCTGAACTATGGCTCGTTGGTCCCATTGTTCCTTGTTGCGGCGGCGCTGCTGTGGCTGGCGCGCCAGGCATCGGTCGCACCCGTATCCGGCAGCTAAAGCGCAGCCATTGGCGCTCAAAAGCGGGCGTCGAGCCAGGCCTTGAACTCGGCAAAAACCGGTTCGGCATCGAGTTCGTTGAAGACTTCGTGGTACATCGATTCGAAGCAACGACTGGTCAACAGTGCCCCCGGAGCTCTCTGGGCGAAGGCCCGGCTGCCGGCCGGGTTCACCAGTTTGTCCATACCCGCGTACAACAGCAATGTTGGAACAGTCCATTGAGGTGCCAGCGCCAGCGTGGCCGGTCCGGCGTCCGCGATGAACCTGCCCATGCGCGCTGAAATCCGGTCGTGCACCAGGGGGTCCGACTTATAGGCCTGCACCACGGCCGGGTCGTGCGAAATCAGGCTGGCGTTGACACCATTGCCAACGCGCAGATTGGGTGCGATGCGCGGCAACACCGCCAACAGCAGCTTCTGCACCGGGCTCAGCCCAGGCTCCAGCGCTGGTGAAGACAGCACCAGGCCCTGCACCGGCCGCATGCGCAGAGACAGAAACCGCGCCACCACCAGGCCGCCCAGGCTGTGTCCCATCAGGACCAGGGGCGTGGACTTGTGCATGCGGGCGCGGGTGCTGTCCACGATGTCTGCCAGGTCATCGAGCAGGCGCGACGCTGTTGGCAACCCGCCGCGCGGACCGCCCGATTCCCCGTGACCGCACTGGTCATAACCCCGTACGGCAAAGCCCCAACCATTGAGGCGCGTGGCCACATGGTCATAGCGCCCGGCGTGCTCGCCCAGGCCGTGCACGATGATGATCACCCCGCGCAGGGCGACGCCAGTCTCCAGCGGCCAATCCTGGATTGCCAGGTTGTCGCCATCACTGGCCACAAACGTGGAAAGGGTGGACTCCGCGGGCATGTTCACTCTCCTGGCGCGCAGGCACGCCCCCTCACGGCAGGCTGGCGATGACCTGGGCCACCGCGGCCGTCAGCTTCTTGGCATAGGGCACATGCAGAAACTCATTCGGCCCGTGGGCGTTGCTCTTGGGCCCCAACACGCCGCAGACCATCATCTGGGCCTGCGGGAAGCCCTTGGCGAGCATGCTCATCACTGGAATGGTCCCGCCCTGGCCGATGTAGCCGCAAGGTGCACCAAAGCAGCTTTGTGACGCCGCCTGCAGCGCCTGCTCAAACCAGGGCGCGGTACTCGGAGCGTTCCAGCCGGTGGCGCCGCCATTGCCGTCGAACGTGACCCGGGCCTGGTACGGCGCGTTGTCTTCCAGCAGTTGCTTGAGCTGCTGCATCGCCGCCACGGCGTCCACCAGCGGCGGCAAACGCAGGCTGAGCTTGAATGCGGTGTAGGGGCGCAGCACGTTGCCGGCGTTGGCCAACTCGGGAAAGCCTTCGGCCCCGGTGACGCTCAGGGTTGGCGTCCAGGTGCGGTTCAGCAGAGCCCGCACCGGGTCGGTGGTGGTGGGCAGGGCAAAGGCGGTGGCGCCGTCACAGTCGTAGTGGGCCCAGGGAAAGCGCTTGTAGACCTCATCGCCCAGGATCGCCGCTGTGGCCCGGGCTTGGGCCAACCGGTCCGCCGGCACCTCGCAATGGAAGCTGGCGGGCAACAGCCGTCCAGTGGCGCTGTCCTCCAGCCGGTCCAGCACCTGGCGCATGATGCGAAAACTCGAAGGCACCAGGCCACTGGCATCGCCAGAATGCACACCCTCGGTCAGGATTTCGACCTTGAGTACGCCACTGGCCATGCCACGCAGGCTGCTGGTTAGCCAAAGCTGCTCGTAATTGCCCGCACCGGAATCCAGGCAGATCACCAGTGCCACATCGCCCAGACGGTTGGACCCTGGCGAACGCAAGGCATCGATGTAGGGCAGCAGGTCGTAGGAGCCGCTTTCCTCACAGGTCTCGATCAATCCAACGATGCGTGGATGCGCCACCCTCTGGTTCTTCAGTGCCTGGATGGCGGCAACGGCGGCATAGACGGCGTAGCCATCGTCGGCAGCACCCCGGCCATACAGCTTGCCGTCTTCCAGCTTGGGCGTCCAGGGCCCCAGGTCGTTGCGCCAGCCATTGAATTCGGGTTGCTTGTCCAGGTGCCCGTACATCAACACGGTCTGGGCCGAGACTGCCGCGCCCGCGGTAGCGCCGGAACTGGCTGGCACCTCGAAGAAGATCACCGGCGTGCGCCCTTCCAGCCGGATGACTTCCAGCCGCAACCCCTCAACCTTTTGCGCCTCGACCCACTGCGCTGCGTCACGCAACACAGTCTCGATATGGCCATGTGCCGCCCACTGGGCGTCAAACATCGGCGACTTTGCAGGCACCTGAACATAGTCACTGATACGCTGCACGATGTCTTCATCCCAGATGCGGCCAACATCGGCCAGCGCCTGGGCCATATGCAGCGCGGATGCGGGTACACGGGCATTCATGGCAAGCTCCTCCGGAGTGCAAAAGCAGTCGCACATCATGCCATTGTTTGGCTGCGCCATGGGGAACCGGATGGGCTGTTTCCATGCCGTTGGCCACCACCAGAAACGCTACAGTCTGAGGAACGCGCGTCCACCACACAGGAGACCAGCACATGCCCACCCAGGATGAAGAAATTGCCCGTCACTTGCGCGAAGCAGCGCTGTCTGGTGAGCTCAGCCGCTTGCCTGGCTATGGCAAGCCGATGGAGGAGGACGCCGGATGGGCCGCCACGCCCGAGGCTCTGCGCATGCCCTTCAAAATCCTCAAGAATGCCGGCTTCGTGCCGCCTGAAATCGACCTGTTTCACGAACGCGCCCGGCTGACCGCGGCTCTGACAGCCAGCACCGACGCTACCGAGCGGCAGCAGCTGCAAGGGCAGCTCAGCGCCCTGGAGCAGAAGTTGGCGCTGCGGCTGGAATCCTTGCGTGCCAGCGGCAATTTGTAACGGCCGGCCCCGCGACCACGCGCGACCAGTTAGGTGCCTGCGCGCCGGAACTTGAACACCGCCGTTGCGGCGCGAACATTGGGCAGCCAGCGCACCTCGCGGCCGTCATCCAGACCAAAAGCCTCCAGCATTTGCAGCCGGTTCTTGCGTGCCAGTACTTCAAAGTCGCGATAGGTTCCCACCCGGATGTTAGGCGTGTCGTACCACTGGTAGGGCAGGCGCCGGGTCACCGGCATGCGACCGCGCAGGATCGACAAGCGGTTGGGCCAATGGGCGAAGTTCGGAAAGGCCACAATCCCGGTCTTGCCTACCCGCGCAGTCTCGCGCAACATCGTCTCGGCGTTGCGCAGATGCTGCAGCGTATCGATCTGCAGCACCACGTCAAAGCTGGCATCGGCAAAAGTCGCCAGGCCTTCTTCCAGATTGAGCTGGATCACGTTGACGCCGCGGCGCACGCAGGCCAGCACATTGGCGTCGTCAATCTCGACCCCATAGCCAGAGCAGCCGCGGCTGTCACGCAACATGGCCAGCAGGGCGCCGTCACCGCATCCCAGGTCCAGCACCCGCGAGCCCTGCGGCACCAGGGCCGCGATGCTCTGGAAGGTGGCGCTGTCACTCATGACAGGTGCTGCGCAGTCATGCCGAGATGCTTTCAAAGTAGGAGCGCACCAGGCCCAGGTAGCGGGCATCGTCGAGCAGGAAGGCGTCATGGCCGTGGGGCGCGTCGATCTCTGCATAGCTGACGTCGCGCCGGTTGTCCAGCAGGGCCTTGACCAGTTCGCGGCTGCGCTTGGGCGAAAAGCGCCAATCGGTGCTGAAACTGACCAGCAGGAATTTGCAATGCGCCGGCGCCAGCGCCCGCACCAGGTCGCCGCCGTGGACCCGGGCCGGGTCAAAGTAGTCCAGCGCCCGGGTGATCAGCAGGTAGGTATTGGCGTCGAAATACTCGGCGAACTTGTCACCCTGGTAACGCAGGTAGCTCTCGATCTGGAACTCCACTTCCTGGGTGCTGTAGTGCAAATCCAGGCCCTGGCGCAGCTGCCGTCCAAACTTCTCGTTCATCACGTCGTCGCTGAGATAGGTGATGTGGCCGATCATACGGGCGATGCGCAGGCCGCGCTTGGGTACAACGCCGTGGGCGTAAAAGTGGCCACCATGAAAATCCGGGTCGGTCACGATGGCCCGGCGCGCGACTTCATTGAATGCAATGTTTTCGGCTGTGAGATTCGGCGCACTTGCCACGACAACGGCATGGCGCACCCGCTGCGGATACTGCAGGGTCCAGCTCAGCGCCTGCATGCCGCCCAGGCTGCCGCCCATCACTGCCGCCAGACTGTCAATACCCAGGCGATCCAGCAACCGGGCCTGGGCATCGACCCAATCCTCGACCGTCACCACGGGAAAGTCGGCGCCATAGACGCGGCCGGTATCGGGATTGGTCTGCATAGGGCCGGTGGAGCCGAAGCACGAACCCAGGTTGTTGACTCCAATCACGTAGAAGCGGTCGGTGTCCACCGGCTTGCCCGGACCGACCATGTTGTCCCACCAGCCTTCGGAACCCTGCTGGCCGGCATACTCGCCAGCCACGTGGTGGGAGGCGTTGAGTGCATGGCAGATCAGCACCGCATTGCTCTTGTCAGCGTTGAGCCGGCCATAGGCCTCGTAACTCAGGTGGTAGTCACGGATCGCCGCACCGCTGCGCAGTGGCAGCGATTGCGCAAAGTGCATTGAACTGGGTGTGACAAGCATCAAAAAAATACCCGGCGCCGCAAAAAACGAGGCCGGGTGCTGTTTCGGTCCGTCTTTAGCTGAATTTATTGAGCGCCCGCAAGCAGGATCAAATTGGCGCTGGAAACAAGTATATCAAGCAGCCACCAAGGCACCCTGGCCCTACCACCACAAGACGGCCAGGCCCAACAGCGCAAAAACCAGGGCACAGGCCCGGTGCACCAGGTGCAAGGGTAACAGCCGGGTCATGCGTTCCCCGAGCCAGACCACAGGCGCGTTGGCCAACATCATGCCCAGGGTCGTGCCCGCCACCACCCAGACCAACGCGTTGTAGCGGGCGGCC
>JANMKM010000054.1:0-3600 GCA_031372035.1 Rhodoferax sp.
TCATGTTCACGCAGGAACTGGCAAAGCGGGCCCAGGCCATGGGTGTGAACTTCCGCTGGGGTGTCGAGGTGCAGGGCATCGCCCACAATGGCCAACGCATCACCGGCATCCAGACCAGTGCCGGAGAGGTGCGGGCCGAGAAATATCTGATGGCCCTTGGCAGCTATTCGCCGCTGCTGCTGCGCCCGATCGGGATCCGCATTCCAGTCTATCCGGTCAAGGGCTACTCGATCACGGTGCCGATCACCGAGCACAAGTACGCACCCGAGTCGACCATCATGGACGAGACCCACAAGGTGGCAGTGACCCGCTTGGGCGAGCGCATCCGGGTCGGCGGTACGGCCGAGCTCGCGGGTTACAGCCTGGCGCTGCGTGAGGCCCGGCGCGGCACCTTGAACCATGTAGTGACGGACCTGTTTCCGCGTGCCGGCGACGTTTCCAAAGCCGAGTTCTGGACCGGCCTGCGGCCCATGACACCGGATGGCACGCCAGTGCTCGGGCCCACGCCCTATGCCAATCTGTTCCTGGCCACCGGTCACGGCACCCTGGGCTGGACTATGGCCGCCGGCACCGGGCGCCTAATGTCGGACCTGATGAGCGACGCCGAGCCCGACATCAGCATGGATGGGCTGACCATGGCGCGCTACGCCCAGGGTTGAACGTTGCCTTGCTGCTGCCCGCCGCCTCGGCGGGCTGACATGCAGACTGGTTGGTCACATTTCAGCCGGCGCAACTCTTTGTTGGACGCTCCGCTTAAAATCGGCACATGCAAAGCGCAGTGGTATCACCCAAGCCGTCGTTCAAGGCGCAGATGTTCCGGGCCCGGGAGGACGCGATCATTCAGGTGGTGAACCGGCTGCTGGCCGAAAAGGGCTTTGATGCCATGACGGTGGATGAGGTGGCGGCCAGCGTGGGTATTGCCAAGGCCAGCCTGTACAAGCACTTTCCGAGCAAGGAGGACCTCGCCGCCGCAGCCATGGTGCAAGTGATGCGCCGGGCCCAGGTGTTCCTGCGCGAGCTGCCAGCGAGCAACAGCCCAATGGAGCAATTGCGCGCGGTGGCACGCTGGACCATGGAGCTCAAGCTCGCCGGTGAGATGCCGAGCCTGCCGAGCCAGAATTCGGCCCTGAGGGCCACGCTTATGGCCAACAGCGACTACATGGATGGGTTGTTCGATGTCAGCGACCGGCTTGGCGCCTGGATCGAGGCGGCGCAGGCCAGCGGCCTGCTCAACCCGGCGCTGCCAGCGATTGCGGTGCTGTACACGCTGTACGCCCGGGCTTGTGACCCGGTGCTGGAGTTCCTGAAGATGAGCGGCGAGCACGATGACCAGACCATCGTGGAACTCGTGCTGTCCACCTGTTTTGAGGGATTGAGAGCCCGCTGAAGTTCACCAGCAAAGCACAGAGCGCTACATTTTATGTAGCGCACGAGGTGTCAGCGCACCAGCAGCACCGGTACGCTGCAGTGCGCCAGCACCTGGGTCGCGACCGAGCCCATCACCAGGTTGACCAGGGCGCCATGGCCGTGCGAGCCCATGACCAGCAGGTCGTACTTGCCGGCGCTGGCAAATTTGGCGATGGCCTCGCCAGCGGGACCCACCTTCCATGCGCTCTTGGCATCCACGCCATGGCGCATCAGGAACTTGGCCACCGGTGCCAGCACCCGCTCGGCTTCGTCGGCGTGGTACTTGTCAACAACCTCCTTGCCAACCGTGGCCCGGGCCCGGGGTGGCAGGGCGGGTTGGGAATTGAACAGCGTGTACTCATTGCCACTGTGGAAGGTTTCCTCATGCGTGACCAGGTAGGCCAGCATCTTCTTGGTAAAGGCACTACCGTCAACGGCCAACAGGATCTTCATGGTTTCGTCTCCGTGGGGTGGGATCTTGCAAGTGTAGGGTCCGCGTGGACCGGCGGCTTGCCCTGGGTCAAGTCGGTGCCACGGCAGCGGTGTCGATCAGCATCGCCGGCAGGAAACCGAGCTGCTCGTCCTTGCGGGCATAGCCCAGCGGGTTTGCCAGCACGTGGCAGCCATTGCGCCAGTAATCGCTGGGAGCGTGCAGGTGTCCGTGCAGCCACAGCCCAGCCCTAGCCAGGGAGTCGTCCATGGCATTGCAGAAACCGGCCGTGCCGGGCGTCAGGCCATAGCGCGGATCGGCGCTACGCAGGCTGGGTGCAAAGTGGGTCACTGCCACGGTGACGCCGGCAAAGGGACGGGCCAACGCTGCACGCAGCCAGGCCTGGCATAGCAGGGATTGCTCCCGTACCTGTTCTGCCAACATGGGTATGCCGTCACGCACCGTGCCGGTGGTTCGAAGGTAGAAATTGGCGGCCCGGTAGGCCCTCTCCCGAGCCTTGAGTTGCGCACCAATCGTGGCATAGGGGTCGTCCTGGGCCGGCCCCAGGGCGTCAAAGTCACTCCAGAGGGTGGTGCCGATGAAGCGCACGCCCTGCAGTTCCAGCACTTCGCGCTCCAGCCAGATCAGCCCCAGCCGCTCACAGGTGGCGCGCAGTCGCTCGTGGGCCTCATCGAAGTCCAGCATGTCGTATTCGTGGTTGCCCGGAACAAACAGCACTGGCGTGGGCCAGCCGTGCAGGGGCGAAAAGCGCGCCAGTCCAAAATCCGGATCCTCCAGTCGCGAGCCCTTCTGGTACGAGCCGATGTCGCCCGCCAGCACCAGGACCTCGGAGCCGCGGGCGTGGTGCGGCTGGTAATGGGGGTGGACTTCAAGGTGCAGGTCGGACAGCAACTGGATTTTCATCTGCTGCCGAATCTAACAGTGCCGGCCAAGCCCCGGCGAGGCCAGGGTCTCACTGAA
This sequence comes from Rhodoferax sp., assembly GCA_031372035.1. Taxonomy (GTDB): domain Bacteria; phylum Pseudomonadota; class Gammaproteobacteria; order Burkholderiales; family Burkholderiaceae_C; genus CAISIP01. Next base: position 2,819 of record JANMKM010000054.1, read on the forward strand.
ACACCGCCTTGGCGCAGCGCGCCAGGGCATCGCGCAGCCACAGGTGGGCGCTGTTGTGCTGCTCGCGCAGGTGCCACAGGGCGTCCACGTGCACCGCCGGCACATCAAAGGGCAGATCCCGCACCACCAGTTCGTCGGCGATGCCGGTCACGCCGACGAAATGCCGCGGCAGCACGGTCAGCAGGTTGGAGTTGGCCACCACCCGCCCGGCGGTGAAGAACTGGTTCACGGTCAACACCACCCGGCGCTCGCGTCCGGCGGCGGCCAGGGCCTCGTCAACAAAGCCGAAGGGCCGGCCGGAAAAGCTTACCAGCAGATGCCGGGCGGCGCAGAAGCGCTTGAGTGTCAGCGGCCCGCCGGCCAGCGGGTGGCCGGCACGCATCACGCACACGTACTCGCCTTGGTACAGGCGCAGGTGGGAAAAGGCCACCCCCTTGCCGACCTGGGCCCGGGCCGTCAGATCCGCCAAGGCGGCCGGAAAGTAGCCCACCGCCAGGTCCACGGACTCGTCCTCCAGCAGCTTGCGCGGGTCACGCGTGGCCAGGGGCACGATCCGCAGCGACACGCCCGGCGCGTCGCGTTCCACAATTTCCACCAGCCCGGGCATCAGTTCGGCGGCGGTGGCGTCGGCCATCGCCAGCACAAAAGTCGAGGTGGCTTTGGCCGGAACGAACGGGCTGGGCACCAGCGAGTCATGCAGCAGGCGCAGCGCTTCCCGGACTTCGGGCCACAGCACCAGGGCCCGTGGCGTGGGCTCGATGCCCTGGCCGTTGCGCCGCACC
>JANMKM010000074.1:0-1536 GCA_031372035.1 Rhodoferax sp.
GGCGCTTAGTGTGGCCGCCAAGGTGCTGGTGTTCCTGGTGCTGGTGGCGAGCTTCGACCTGCTGCTGGGTTACACCGGGATCGTCAGTTTTGCGCACACCATGTTCTTTGGCATCGGTGCCTATGGCATCGCCATCGCCACCACGCGTTTGGGGCCCACCTGGGGGGCGCTGGCCGTGGGTGTGCTGGGCGCGCTGGTGTTGTCGCGGTTGCGGTCGCTGGTGATAGGGCTGTTCTCGCTGCGCGTGCGCGCGATCTTCTTCGCCATGATCACGCTGGCGGTGGCCTCGGCTTTTCTCACGCTGGCGTCCCAGCTGTCGGAGTTCACCGGCGGTGAGGACGGGCTGAGTTTCAAGGTGCCCGAACTCCTGTCGCCCAGCATGGAGTTTTCCGAGGCGCCATTCCTGGGAGTCTCGCTGGATGGCCGGCTGCTGTGTTACTACCTGCTGTTCGTGTTGGCGTTGGGCCTGCTGCTCACGCTGCTGCGCATCGTCAACTCGCCGTTCGGGCGGGTGCTGCAGGCGATCCGCGAGAACGAGTTCCGTGCCGAGGCCATCGGTTACCGCGTGGTGGTGTACCGCACGTTGTCCAGCGTGTTGTCGGCCCTGTTCGCCACGTTGGCCGGTTGCATGCTGGCGCTCTGGCTGCGCTACAACGGGCCCGACACCTCGCTGTCGTTCGAGATCATGCTGGATGTTTTGCTGATCGTGGTGATAGGCGGCATGGGCACGATGTACGGCGCGGCCATAGGGGCCGCCCTGTTCATGGTGGCGCAAAGTTATTTGCAGGACCTGCTCAAGCTGGGCAGCGAGATGGCCAGTGGCCTGCCCTGGCTGGCCGCGCTGCTGTCGCCGGACCGCTGGTTGTTGTGGCTGGGGGTGCTGTTCGTGTTGTCGGTGTATTACTTTCCAAGCGGTGTGGTGGGGCGCCTGCGCATGCGGGGCGGCGCAACTGGCGGGAAATAGGGCGGGGCGAAGGTACACCCATGACAGTCTCTCCCACGTCCAACTACATGACTTGCGCCGGGCGCGAAATCCATTACATGGACTGGGGCGCGCACAACCGGCCGGTGGTCCTTGCCTGGCACGGCCTGGCGCGCACGTCGCGCGACATGGACGAACTGGCGGCGCACCTGAGTTCGCCGGCCTTCGGCTACCGCGTGATCTGCCCGGACACCATAGGGCGCGGCCTGAGCCAATGGAGCCCGGACCCGAAAATCGAATACTGCCTGGCGTTTTATGCGCGCCTGGCAACGGCATTGGTGGACCAGCTGGGCCTGGACCGCTTCGACTGGGTCGGCACGTCCATGGGCGGCGCCATCGGGCTGGTGGCCGCCGCCGGAACGCTGCGCGGCCGCATCATTCGCCTGGTCTTGAACGACATGGGTCCGCAGGTAACGGCTTCGTCGCTGGATCGCATCCGAGGCTACGCCGGCAACCCGGCGGCATTCGCGACCGTGTCGGAGCTGGAGCAGTATTTCCGCACCGTATACAAGCCCTATGGGTTCCTGACCGATGCGCAGTGGCGGCGCCTGACC
>JANMKM010000088.1:0-2302 GCA_031372035.1 Rhodoferax sp.
CGGGCTGAAGAAGAAGCCTTCCACCAGTGAACTGCTGGACTGGCTCAAGCTGCTGGTGGCAGAAGACATTCCGCTCGAAGCCCTGCAAAGCAAGGACGAAAAAGTGTCCGTGCCGCCGCTGGTGGGCGCGTTGCTGAAGAACGAGCAGGACGTCACGCTGTTCGAAAAGCTGGTGTTCATGCAGCGGCACAACCGGTAAATTTGAATGACCAATCCAATGCTGGTCGAAGGCTTGTCCGACGCTGTCGGGTTTCTCGGCGGAGCCCTGCTGGGTTATTGGGCCGGGCAACTGCTGGGGCTGGACGTGCACGCCGAAGGCTACAGTTTCCCCACGTTGATCGGCATCGTCCTGGTCGGTGCCGGCGGGGGCTTCGGCCTGCAGATGGCCAAGCGCTGGCGTGCGGCGCGGGCCACACCACCGAAGGAGTAGCCATGGCATTTGTGGAGCCCGTCACCCTGTCGGCGCGCGGCCTGGCCCTGGTGCCGCTGGCGCTGGAACACGAGGCCGGCCTGGCGGCAGCGGCGGCCGACGGCGAGCTGTGGAACATCCGTGTGACATCGGTGCCGGAGCCGGGCCAGACCCGCAAGTACATCGAGGACGCTCTGGCCATGCGCGAGGCCGGCAACCGCTTCGCCTTTGCCGTGACCGAGCAGGCCACGGGCACGGTGCTGGGTAGCACCAGCTACCACGACATCCTGCCGGCCGTGAAGCGCTTGGAGATTGGCTACACCTGGTACGCCGCTCGCTGCCAGCGCACCCACGTCAACACCACATCCAAGCTGCTGATGATGGCGCACGCCTTCGACACCCTGGGCTGCCATGTGGTGGGCTGGCGGACCGACAACTTCAACTTTGCTTCGCGGCAGGCGATCGAGCGCCTGGGCGCGCGCAAGGACGGCGTGATCCGCGGCCACGCGCTGCGCCGCGACGGCACCATCCGCGACACCGTGATGTACAGCCTGCGCAGCGGCGAATGGCCCGAGGTGCGGGCCCAGCTGCAGCACCGCCTGGACGTGCCCAGGACCCATCGCCCTGCATCCAAGGAGTAGGCCCATGCTGATCGACTTCTTCTACACCCTGCGCTCTGCCAAGCTGCCGGTCTCGGTCAAGGAATATCTCACCCTGCTGGAGGCCATGCAGGAAGGCGTGGTGGGGCCGGGCATCAATGCCGACGGCATCGGTGAAGGCGGCTACAAGATTGACGACTTCTACTACCTCAGCCGCACCACGCTGGTGAAGGACGAAAAGCACTACGACAAGTTCGACCGCGCCTTCTCGGCCTACTTCAAGGGCGTGGAGATGGTGGCGGATTTCACCAAGGACATACCGCTGGAGTGGCTGCGCAAGAACCTGGAGCTGCAGCTCAGCCCGGAGGAGATTGCCAAGATCGAGAAGATGGGCTGGGACGAGCTGATGGAGACGCTCAAGAAGCGTTTCGAGGAGCAGAAGGAGCGGCACGAGGGCGGCTCCAAGATGATCGGCACCGGCGGCACCTCGCCCTTCGGCGCTTATGGCCACAACCCCCAGGGCATCCGCATCGGCCAGGAGAAGAGCCGCAACAAGAGCGCGGTGAAGGTGTGGGACCAGCGTGCCTACAAGGACTACGACGACACCCAGGAGCTGGGCACCCGCAACATCAAGATCGCCTTGCGCCGGCTGCGCAAGTTTGCCCGCGAGGGCCATGCCGACGAGCTGGACCTGGACGACACCATCCGCTGCACCGCGGCCAACGCCGGCTGGCTGGACATCAAGATGGTGCCGGAGCGCCACAACAACGTGAAGGTGCTGCTGCTGATGGACGTGGGCGGCACCATGGACGAACACATCGCCCGGGTGGAAGAGCTGTTCTCGGCCACAAAGACCGAGTTCAAGCACCTGGAGTTCTACTACTTCCACAACTGCGTCTACGACTTCATGTGGAAGAACAACCGGCGCCGTTTCAGCGAGAAGTTCGCCACCTGGGACATCATCCGCAAGTACAACAAGGACTACAAACAGATCTTCGTGGGCGACGCCACCATGAGCCCCTACGAGATCCTGCAGCCCGGTGGCAGCGTGGAATACAACAACGAGGAAGCCGGCGTCGAATGGCTGCAGCGCCTCACGCAAGCCTTCCCCAAGTTCGCCTGGGTCAACCCGGAGCCGCAGGGCGTGTGGCAGTACCGGCAAAGCATCAGCGTGGTACAGCAGATCATGAACCAGCGCATGTTCCCGCTCACCATCAAGGGCCTGGAAGAGGCGATGCGGCTGCTGACGAAGTAGGCTGTAGTCAAACCAACTTTCGCGCGCCCGCGCAAAGCG
>JANMKM010000098.1:0-3333 GCA_031372035.1 Rhodoferax sp.
GTTCCAACTGCGTCTCCAGCAGCTTCAGGCGGGCCTCGTTGGCCTGCTGCCGCACTTCGCGCATCTTGCCCTCGAGATAGGTGCTGCGGCTGCGGCTGTAGAAGTAATACACGGCGACCACGCCCGAGAGTGCCGTGATCAGTACGGAAAGCCGCAGTTGGCCGCGGGCCTGCGGTCCCCAGGATGAAAACCCGAACACCCAGTCGCCTGAGAGTGTGCCGACAAAGTACCCGCCCACGATGCCGGCCAGCGGCAACAGCAGCCCATGGATTCCCTGTGGCCACCCAGTTTCGGCGCTGGACTTGAACAGGTGCCGGCCAAAGTCGATCAGTGCCCAGGTGGCGGTGCCTATGCACAGCGCGTACGTGAGGGGAATTTCGTAGGGCCGTTCCGGCATGAACCCGACTTGCAGGGCTGACACCGTCAGGCAAAAAGCTACTGTCTGCAGAAAGTACTGCAGCTTTGCCAGCCAATCAATTTTCCTGGCTCAGGAGCCGCCGCGCCCGCGCTGCAGACGTTCGCGTTCGCGCTGCACCATGCGCTCGCGCAGACCACTGCCCTGGCCCAGGAAAAAACCGAAACACCGTGCAGGGTCAGCCCCAGGCCCCAGCCCAGCAGCGGCTTGATGGACCAGGAGCGGTGCCCGAACGCGTGCTCCGAAACCGCAAAGTTGGCGAGGTTGACGATGATGAAAGCCGCAGCATGCACGTACCAACCCAGTTTGGCGCCCGCCCGCTTGCGTGCCAGACGATCCAGTTCTTCAGCGGAACTGCGTTCCATCATGCGAAGCCGATTCTAGGGAGTCCGGCCGCTGTTGCAGTGCTTGGGCTGACCCGGCCTGTCTTTCGGTGCACGGCGAGATCCGGCTCAGGCCGTCAGCACAGGCTGCTGTGATGTACCCCGCGGCCACAGCGCCAAGCGCAATATCCGCGCTGCGTGTCCGCAGAAGACACCCATGAACCCGCCGTACAGACTGGCAACCGTCAGGCCGAACGACGGATCAAGCACCAGTGCCGGTTGCAGTCCGGTCTCCACACCAAACGCGAACTTGGTCATGACGACGCTCGGCATCAAGCGCATTGGTGTCGCACTGCATGGAATGCGGACCATCTGTGCTCCGGTTCATGGCGCAACCCCGCAGCGACAGGAGCCCTAGCGCCACCCAGGCGTAGCCAAAGGCACGGTGCAGTCGGGGCCGTTGCGTTTGGCCGCGTCGCGCCCACAGTGCGACTGGGCCGGTTGCAATGGCCGCCAGTGAGGCGCTCGTGTGGATGGCGATGACGGGTGTGAATTGCATGGCGAAACTCCGTTGGCTGAAGGACTTCGGATGGGGCGGTGGCTGAAATGTGCCCCCTGGAGACCCCTCTGAGCGAAGTATTTGCGACCAGATGGCTCGGTACCGGTGTGAACTGCCGGTTGCAGGCGCGAAATGCCGTTGGTTTGCGAGCGCTTTACCGCAGCGACACGTGCTCGCAATCGGTCGCGGTGTGCACCTTCCTACAATGGATGCATGAAGAAGAAGACATGGATTTCTGCTGCCATCGCCATTGCGCTGGTGGCAGGCGCCGGAACCTGGTGGTGGAGTCAAAAGGCTGCGGCAGATGCAGTCCAGTATCGGGTTGCGAAGATCGAGCGCGGCATGCTGCAAGCAACGGTTTCGGCCAGCGGCGCGGTGAATCCGGTGACCCAGGTCTCAGTCGGCACGCAGGTCAGCGGCCAGATCAAGGACCTGTTCGTGGACTTCAATTCCGAGGTCAAGGCCGGACAGCTGATCGCCGTCATCGACCCCGAAACCTTTGAGTACCGGTTGCGCTCGGCCCGGGCCGACGTCGACGCAGCCCGTGCTGCCGTGCTGACTGCGCAGGCCAATTCCGCAGCAGCCCGGGCTGCCGTATCCCGAGCCAAGGTGGATCTGGTGGAGGCGCAACGTGACGCGGAGCGCAAGCAGAATCTGGTGGAGAAACAGTTCATCGCCCAGAGCGAATCGGACAAGGCACGGGCTTTGGTCAACACGTCGATCGAGTCCCTGAAAGCTGTAGAGGCCCAACTGGGCGTCACTGAAGCCCAGGTCAAGAGCGCGCAGGCAGGTGTGGCGCAACGTGAATCGGCGCTGGCGCAGGCAGGCATCGACCTGGCACGCACGCGCATCACGTCGCCGGTCAACGGTATCGTGATCAAACGGGCGATCGAGAAGGGTCAGACCGTGGCGGCCAGCCTGCAGGCCCCCGAGTTGTTTGTCATTGCCCAGAACCTGCAGGACATGCAGGTGGAAGCCAGCATTGATGAAAGCGATGTGGGGCGCATCCGCACGGGCCAGAAGGCGACCTTCACTGTGGACGCCTTTCCGGGCCAAACTTTTGAGGGAGAGGTGCGGCAGGTACGCAAGGCCGCGCAGAACGTGGCGAATGTGGTCACCTATGTGGCTGTGGTCGGGTTCTCCAACAGCGGTGGCCGGTTGCTGCCAGGCATGACGGCCAATGTACGGGTGGTCACCGATGCGCGCGATGGCGTGCTGAAGATTCCAAACGCGGCTTTGCGGGTGCGTATTGCCGGTATTGAGCCAGCAAGTGCAGCCTCGGCGCCAGGTCGGCCCGCGTCCAATACGACCGGCGCTGCGGACGGCTGGAACTGGTTGCCCCACGCCATGGCCCAACCATCTGGCGGGGCCGGCGGGGGCATGGCGGCGATGCGTGAGCGCCTGGTCGAGGCTTTGACCTTGAGCGTTGAGCAGCAGGGCAAGTTCGACGCCATCACTGCCGATTTGCGGCCCCGTTTCATGGCCATGCGCGAATTGCCGGAGGAGGAGCGTGCGTCCGCCCGCGAGAAGGTGATGCAGGACATGCGCAGCCGTATCAACGCCATGCTTACCCCGGAGCAGCGGGTCCGCTATGCCGAATTGCAGGCCCAGGCCGGTGCCCCTGGAGGCGCACGGCCCGCTGCTCCAGCCGGTACCACCGGAGGTTCATCGCAGGCCGCCACTGCAATAAAAAACGTAGCACCCCGTGGCGATTCAATGAGCTCTGCAGCCAATTCTCCCTTTCAGCCCGGAGTAAAACCGCCGGCTGCAGCAGGATCGACGCCGGCTCCAGTGGCTGACGCAACGGCGCCGGGCAGGGCGGCTGCGCCGGCTGCCACGGGACCAATGTCCGAGTTTCGCAACCGGTTGGTCAGCGAGTTGGCCTTGAAGCCCGACCAGGTGGAGAAGGTGGATGCAATTTACGCCGACGCCCGCCCGCGCTTCATGCAGTTGCGCGATCTCCCGGCTGAGGAACGTGGCAAGGCCAGAGACCGCATCATGGCCGACATGCGGGCGCGCATCGGGGACCTGTTGAC
>JANMKM010000130.1:0-2515 GCA_031372035.1 Rhodoferax sp.
TGGTGCTGGCGCCCCTGATGGGCTGCGTGGCCTACCTGACCTTGTGGGAACGCAAGGCGATTGCGTTCACCCAGTTGCGCAACGGACCGAACCGGGTAGGTCCCAAAGGTCTGCTGACGCCCATCGCGGATGCGCTGAAGCTGCTGACAAAGGAAATCGTGGTGCCGTCGGCGGCCAGCAAGGGCTTGTTTCTGCTCGGGCCGATCATGACCATCATGCCGTCGCTGGCGGCCTGGGCCGTGGTGCCGTTCGGCCCCGACGTGGCGCTGGCGAATGTGAATGCCGGTCTGCTGTTCCTGATGGCCATCACTTCGCTCGAGGTCTATGGCGTGATCATCGCTGGCTGGGCCTCCAATTCGAAATACGCCTTCCTCGGCGCGTTGCGGGCCTCAGCCCAGATGGTCAGCTACGAGATTGCGATGGGCTTTTGCCTGGTGGTGGTGCTGATGGTGTCGTCCAGCATGAACATGACGGACATCGTGATGGGTCAGGGCAAGGGCACTTTTGCCGGCATGGGTTTGAATTTCCTGTCCTGGAACTGGCTGCCGCTACTTCCCATCTTCCTGATCTACTTCATCGCCGGTCTGGCCGAGACCAACCGCCACCCGTTTGACGTGGTCGAGGGTGAGTCGGAAATCGTGGCCGGCCACATGGTCGAGTACTCCGGAATGTCGTTCGCCATGTTCTTCCTGGCTGAATACGCCAACATGATCCTGGTCTCGGTGCTGTGTGTGCTGCTGTTCCTGGGTGGCTGGATATCACCGATCGACAGCGTGCTGTTCAACTGGATTCCAGGCTGGATCTGGCTCGGCCTGAAGAGCTTTGTCGTGGTCACGATGTTTTTGTGGGTGCGTGCCACCTTTCCGCGCTACCGCTACGACCAGATCATGCGGCTGGGCTGGAAGATATTCATCCCCGTCACGCTGCTGTGGGTGGTGGTGGTGGGCGCCTGGATGCAGACGCCCTGGAACATCTGGAAGTGAGCGGGAGTTGACATGACTGCAATTGCAAGCGCACCGGGTACACCCGCATCGTTCTCCTGGAGGGACTTCATTTCCAGCTTCATGTTGGTGGAGCTGTTCAAAGGCATGGCCGTCACCGGCAGGTACATGTTCCGGCGCAAGATCACGGTCCAGTTCCCGGAAGAAAAGACGCCTGCCAGCCCGCGCTTTCGCGGCCTGCATGCGCTGCGCCGTTACGAGAACGGCGAGGAACGCTGCATCGCCTGCAAGCTGTGCGAGGCGGTGTGTCCGGCGATGGCCATCACCATCGAGTCAACGGTGCGCGATGACGGTTCGCGCCGCACCTCGCGCTACGACATCGACCTGACCAAGTGCATTTTCTGCGGCTTCTGCGAAGAAAGCTGTCCGGTGGACTCCATCGTCGAGACCCACATCTTCGAATACCACGGCGAGAAGCGCGGCGACCTGTACTTCACCAAGGACATGCTGCTGGCGGTCGGTGACCGCTATGAAAAAGAGATCGCTGCGGCCCGTGCCGCCGATGCCAAGTACCGCTAGGCAGCGGCTGGAAAGAAACCACGTCATGGATGTCAAAGCAGGTCTTTTCTACGTCTTCGCGGCATTGCTGCTGTTTGCCGCGTTCCGGGTCGTAACCGCACGCAACCCGGTGCACGCTGCGCTCTACCTGGTGCTGGCTTTTTTTCAGGCCGCCATGGTCTGGATGCTGCTCAAGGCCGAGTTCCTGGCGATCACGCTGGTACTGGTGTATGTCGGTGCCGTGATGGTGCTGTTCCTGTTCGTGGTGATGATGCTGGACATCAACATTGACAGCATCCGCAAAGGGTTCTGGAGCCACTTTCCATTGGCCGGCACGGTTGGAGCCGTGATTGCGCTGGAAATGGCGGCCGTACTGATGGGCGGCTTCCCGCGGATCGAGGTGTCCAAGGCTGTCGGCGTGGCTGGTGCGCTCGCGGCCGATGCCTCCAACACCAAGGAACTGGGTCGTCTGCTGTACTCCGTGTACGTCTATCCGGTGCAGATTGCCGCCGTGATCCTGCTGGTGGCGATCGTCGCCGCCATTGCCTTGACGTTGCGCGAACGCAAGGACAGCAAGCACACCAGTGCCAGCGAACAGATGCGGGTGCGTGCGGACCAGCGCCTCACCATCGTCAAGCTGGCTGCCACCATGCCGGCGCCACCCGCTGCCACTGAAGGGGAGAAAAAGGCATGACGCTGACACTGGGTCATTTCCTGGCGCTTGGTGCCATGCTGTTCGCAATCTCGGTCGTGGGCATCTTCCTGAACCGCAAGAACCTGATCATCCTGCTGATGGCGATCGAGCTGATGCTGCTGGCCGTGAACATGAATTTTGTGGCGTTCTCCTACTATCTGGGGGACATGCACGGTCAGATCTTCGTGTTTTTCATCCTGACGGTGGCGGCTGCCGAATCGGCCATCGTCGTGTCCATTATGGTGCTGCTGTTGCGCTACTAGTCCAGCATCTGCGTGTACGAACTCTACTCGCTCAAGGGTTATGCACATGTGTCAAAGCC
>JANMKM010000131.1:0-2076 GCA_031372035.1 Rhodoferax sp.
GCGGAACGCCTCGGTCAGGCCGTACATCAGAAAAGGCCTGGCCTTGGGCACACGCTGGCGCAGCATCGCCAGCATTTCGCCCGGCATGCGCCCGCCGGTGTTGGCAAAGTAGCGCAGGTTCTCGTTGATGGCCGCAGGCCACTCCAGCTGCGCCAGTTGTATGTACAAGGGCGGCACTGCCGTCAGGCCGGTGATGCGCTCCCGCTCCATGGTGCGCAACACGTCGCGCGGCAACAGGTAGTTGAGCAGCACCACGCGTGCGCCAGTGTGAAAAGCCGTGGTCAGCTGGCTGAATCCGGCGTCAAACGACAGGGGCAACGCCGCCAGCAGGCTGTCGGTCGCCACATTCTCCAGGTACGAGGCCACGCTCTTGGCACCGGCCATCATGTTCCGGTGCGATAACACAACGCCCTTGGGCCGGCCCGTGCTGCCCGAGGTGTACAGGATCGCCGCGATGTCGGTATCGATCACGCGGTGTCCCGGCTGCTGGCCCAGACCCAGCAATTGGGTCCATAAAACGATATTGACGGCCGGCGGCATGCCTGTCGCTGCGGCCATTGGCCCGGTCACGACCACGTGCCGCAGGTCCGGACACTGTGCCAGCGTCGGCCCGAGCAGCGCCAACCGTTCGGGGGATGTCACCAGCACGCGCACATTGCAATCCTGCAGGATGAAGCCGACCTGCTCCGGTTTGAGCAGGGGATTGATTGGCACGAACACCGCGCCGGCAGCCGGTGCGCCGAAACTGGCAATCACTGTCTCCAGCCGCTTCTCCAGGTAGATGCCGACGCGATCACTTCGTTGCAGGCCCAGGCTGACCAGTCCGGAAGCGAAATCTGTCACGGCCCGGTGCAGTTGCTGGTAGCGCATCGTGCCCGTGCCGCTGCTCAGGGCTACGGCGTCGGGTGTTCGGTCAGCAGACCGGGCGATCAATTCGGGCAGCAGTGTCGATTCGGCCATGGGTCCAGGCAAGGGTGCGTGCCGCCCGGCTGCAGCCGGAGGCTTTGGCAAAAGTATCGCACAGGGCTCGGCAGCAGCCTGTTCAATCGAACCTAAAATGACCCGGGAGCGGAGGCTCTGTGGTTGTGCTGCGTGGTCCTCCATGTCGGAAGCTGCGGTAACGAGGAATGCAAATGGATGTGACGCAAGAGGTGCTTCGGGTGCTGGACGAAGTTCTGAGCCTGAACGGACGGTCGGCCTCGTTTGGTCGCGACACCCATCTGCTGGGTGCCATCCCGGAACTCGACTCCATGGCTGTCGTCTCCCTGATCACGGGTCTGGAAGAACAGTTTGGCCTGATCGTTGACGACGACGACATCGACGGCGCAACCTTTGCCACCGTGGGTTCGCTGGTCGACTTTGTCAGCGCCAAGCTGGCAGCCTGAGCGCAGTTGCCTTCCTTTCCAGCGCGATCCGCCACGGTGCAGCCAACAGCTTTCTTCCTGCCAGCCCGCAGCAACGGCAGCGTACAGGGTGACCAGCGCTTTTGCCTGTACCACGCGCCGCAAGCGGCCGCCCTGGGCGTGGTGCTGTACATCCACCCTTTTGCCGAAGAAATGAACAAGTCGCGGCGCATGGCGGCACTGCAGGCCCGCGCCCTGGCCGAAGCCGGATTTGCCGTCATGCAGATCGACCTGCAAGGCTGCGGCGACAGCAGTGGCGACTTTGGTGACGCCAGCTGGAATGGCTGGCTGGACGATATCGGTCTGGCCTGTGACTGGCTGCGGCAGCAGAGTCCTGGCCCGTTGTGGCTCTGGGGCTTGCGCGCCGGTTGTCTGTTGGCCGTCGACGCGGCCCGGCGCATGCAACCACCCGTGCATTTGCTCTTCTGGGCGCCACCCGTGTCGGGCAAACAGCTCCTGCAGCAATTCTTGCGGCTCAAACTGGCAGGCGACATGCTCGATGGCGGTGCCAAAGGTGGCATGGATGGTTTGCGGCAGCAGCTGGCAGCCGGTCAGGCCGTGGAAGTGGCCGGTTACAGCCTGGCACCTGCGTTGTGTGCCGGCCTGGAGGCCGCAACGCTTGCTCCTGCGGTTGCTTCGTCCGGCCCGCCCCCACAGCTTGTCTGGTTGGAAC
>JANMKM010000169.1:0-1967 GCA_031372035.1 Rhodoferax sp.
TCACGACCACCAGGCCAACCCGCATGTGCACATCAGCGTGCGGGCAGAGTCGAAGCACGGCAAGCGTCTAAATCCGAGGAAGACCGACCTGCACCGGTGGCGGGAGACGTTTGCGGAGAAGCTGCGGGGTTGGGGCATCGATGCGGAGGCCACTCGCCAAGCCATTCGTGGGAATGTTCGAAGCTATCCGCCGCTTTGGCGCATCAAGGCGAAGGAAGAGGGTAGGGAACGCGCGTCCCGACCCGCGACGGCTGCCAAGAAAACGACAGGTCGGCTCCGTGCGCTTGAGGCGTGGCGACAGGTCGCCTTGGCACTGGAAGCGTCAAGTGACACGGGGGACAAAGGACTGGCGAAGGAAATTGCTCGCTTCGTCGACGAAATGCCGCCGCCCAGATGGCAACAAGAAATCAACGCTGGGTCGAACCAATCTAGGCCACGCGATGCCGGGCAAACGCGATGAGGGGGCACCGCCCCCGAATGTCGGCTTTCGTGTCGCCCCAGGTTCAGGGCGAGCCGTCGAACTTGACCCTTACTGTAACTGCGTTCGGGGCTGGCCCATCATCGGACCGCTTGGCTGATCTGGGTCGATCGGACACCTGAGGACGAAGCACCGCATCAACCAGCGTGTGGATCACACCCATACCTCAAACTGGTCAACGTGCCTCCCCACAAACGAGCAACCCGCCTACGGAGCGAACCGAGGGCGGGCTGTTGGTCATCCTGCGGCAGCGTAGAAGGTGCTGACGGACCACTAGAGTCGATGCGGAGATCCCGCAGCCTTGCGTGTCGCGATGACAAACTCAGTCTAGTCCTGTGTGCTCTCCATGGTGATAGCTTTACACAGGGACCCCGTATGCCCCGCGTCCCCTGCTCGTCGCCTGCAATGAAACCGGCCTGCGCCGCGCCCCTTGCACTGATGCGTGGCACCGAGCGAAGGGCCATCATTGCGTGAGGCCCGGCGCCGCTTGCTGGAATCGAAGGAAGATCGACATGCCAAGCTTGAACACAGAGGAACTTCAGATATGGGCGCACGACGACAAGGGAATGAAGCACGCCATCACGGTGACGCGTGCGCCGATGCCGGGCTCGCCACACCTTCAAGCACTGCCGCGCTTCTCATGGGGAGCTGGCCGGCCCTTGAGCCTCATCGACGACAGGGCTGGCATGCTCGAATGCGCCAGCACCAAGCAGCGATTGAAGATCGACGAATGGGCCGGATGAGCCACCGTAATTCGCCAATGCCTTCGCGCTGCTTCGCGACCTGATAACGCCACCTCAAATCGCAGCATGCCCCTGTCATCCGATGACCTTGAACGGATCGCCGCCGTAACGTTGAGGCACTACGACCAGCGAGCGGAGGAATTCTGGGAGGCCACCCGTGATCACGATGTAAATCAAAACATCGCAGCGCTGTTGCAGTTCATCGACCCGGCCCCGCCGTTCGCGATATTGGATTTCGGGTGCGGGCCTGGACGGGACCTCGAGACATTCAAGCGGCTCGGGCACCTCGTGACGGGACTGGAGGGATCTGCACAGTTCGCCACGATGGCGCGTGCGCTCACTGGCTGTGAGGTCCTGCAACAGAGTTTTCTCAAGCTGGATCTGCCGGCCGGTCACTTCGACGGCGTGTTCGCAAATGCCGCGCTGTTCCATGTGCCCAGCCAGGAGCTGCCGCGCGTCCTGCGGGAGCTTCACACAACGCTGAAGCCGGGCGGCGCGCTGTTCAGCTCGAACCCCCGCGGCGACGACCAGGAGTGCTGGAACGGCGACCGTTACTGTGCTTTCCACGGTCTTGATGCCTGGCGCCGGTACATGTCAGCGGCCAACTTCATCGAACTAGCCCACTACTACCGTCCACCCGGCCGGCCGCTGGAACAGCAGCCGTGGCTAGCGACCGTGTGGCGCAAGCCGACCCGCTGAGCATCGCTATGTCCGCTCTTCACCATGGCGTTGAATGTCGGCAAGAG
>JANMKM010000199.1:0-18961 GCA_031372035.1 Rhodoferax sp.
CTGGCCAACCTGGGGTTGATCCATGCCAACCGGTCCTGGGCCCGGTCGCCGTGGCAGGCAGGTACCGGCACCAATCGCGCGTTCTGGTGGATCACGCTGGCCACCTTGGTGCTGCTGGGCTGTGTGCTGGGTATTCCGGCCGTCAGCGGCCTGTTTGCCTTTGCCCGTCCGGAACCCGCCCTGCTGCTGGCTGCAGCGGCCGTCGCGGCGCTGGCACTGCTCTGGTTTGAAGCGGTGAAATGGCTCGCGAGGCCCGCAGCACGGAGCGCTCCTGAAACAGGAGCGTGATCGGGTCTACTCGATCACCGGCAGGGCGTTCTGCGGTCGGGGCTGCAGCAATTCGTAGAGCAGCATGCCGCCCAGCATGGCCAGCACGAACAGCAAGGCCTCGGAGCGGCCGGTACCCAGCGCCACGACGGCCGGGCCGGGGCAAAAGCCCGCCAGGCCCCAGCCCGTACCAAAGACCACACTGCCCAGGATCAGGCGCCGGTCGATGGTGCTGGTCTGCGGCAACTGCATTGGTGTGTCGAGCAGCGTGCGTTCGCGCCGCCGCGCCAGCGCAAAGGCCGGCAGGGCCACTGCAATGGCACCGCCCATCACCAGCGCCAGCGACGGGTCCCACGCGCCGGCCAGGTCCAGAAAGCCGATCACCTTGGACGGGTCGGTCATGCCGGAGAGGATGAGCCCGATGCCGAACAGCAGGCCCAACAGGAATTCAATGGCGCGTTGCATGTTGCTTGGCCGCTTACCGCAGGACATGGTGCGTCAGGAACACCGTGGCAAAACCGGCAACCATGAAACTCAGTGTGGCGACCAGCGAGCGCGGCGACAGGCGTGCCAGGCCACAGACGCCGTGGCCGCTGGTGCAGCCACCGCCAAAGCGGCTGCCCAGCCCGACCAGCAGGCCGGCGGCGGCAATGCTGCTGGCGGTAGCGTCGATGCGCATGGTCACCGGGCCACCGGCAAGCCCGTAGAGCACGGGCGCGGCCAGCAGACCGGCCAGGAAGGCGATGCGCCAGCCGCGCTCGCCCGTGGTTGCACGCAGCATGCCACCCAGGATGGTGCTGATGCCCAGAATGCGGCCGCGCAGCAGCACCAGTGCCGATGCTGCAAGTCCCAGCAGCATGCCGCCGGCGAGCGAGGTCCAGGGTGTGAAGTGGTTCCAGTCGATCGTCATACAGGGAGGAAAATTGTGTTGCAGAGCCGGAACGCCGATATGGCGGTCGGCAGGATGGCTATTTTCTCCCCAGTCCGAGCTGGTGTGCACCCTCGGTGTACAGCTGTATCTTTTCTTTCATGAAGGCGTCCATCAGCTCCACGCCCACATTGACCAGCTCGAACCCGCTCTTGGCCGCCAGATCCTTCATCTCAGGGTCGTTGTTGAGCACGGCCCACATGTCGGACACCTTTTTGCGCTGCTCTGGCGGGGTTGACTTGGGCACGCCAATGCCGCGGTAGGCGCCGTCGACCCAGTCCACGCCCAGCTCCTTGAAAGTGGGCACGTCCGGCAGCAGTGGATGGCGCTTGTCCATGGCAATGGCCAGGGCACGCACTTTGCCCTTGTTGTTGATGGCAAAGGCCGAGTACGACATGGCGCCATCCACCTGGGCGCCGAACACGGCAATCGCCAGGTCACCGGTACCCTTGAACGGTATGTAGCTGCTCTTGACGCCAAACACGGCATTCAGGCGCTCGTGGGCCGCGTGGTTGGCCGAATTCAGGCCGGAGCCGCCCAGATTGAGCTTGCCCGGCGTGGCCTTGGCGACTTTGATGAAGTCGGCAAAGTTCTTGATCGGGCTTTGCTCCGGCACCACAAGGATGTCGGGCGTGTAGTGGAACCAGTAGACCGGCGTGATGTCCTGGGTCTTGTACTGCACCTGGCCTTCGATCGGTTGGAACACGATGTGTGGCAGGTTCACGCCCACCACCGTCACACCGTCGCCGGGCAGGCCGTTCATCTGGCCCCACATCAGGCCGCCACCAGCACCGGGCTTGTACTGGATGATGGTGTCGATGGCCGGACACTTCTTCTTCAGCACCACCTGCTGGTGCCGGGCCGACAGATCGGATTCGCCGCCCGGCGGAAAGGCCTGCCAGTACAGCAGGTTCTTGTCGGGGCAGGCGACGCCCGTGCCCTGGGCCAGTGCCAGGGGCGCCAGCAGCGCCAGGCCCGAAGCGATCAGCAGTTTCTTCATGGGATGTCTCCGGTGGTTGTTGGTGTGTGAGGGGGCTTCAGGCGACGCGGCGGTCAGCCTGGAACCTGGCTGTCGTCACAGCTTGAAGTCATAGCCGATCGTAATAGGCGCGTGATCGGAGAACCGCTCGGTCTTGTAGATGGCGTACTTGCGCGCCAGCGCCGCCATCGCTGGTGTGGCCAGGTGGTAGTCGAGCCGCCAACCGACATTGTTCGCATAGGCCTGGCCGCGGTTGCTCCACCAGGTGTAGGCGGTGTCGGTGGCCGTAGGTTCGAGCTGCCGGTACACATCCACCAGCTTGGCCTGGTCCAGCAGCCTGGTCATCCAGGCCCGTTCCTCTGGCAGGAAGCCGCTGTTTTTCTGGTTGCTGCGCCAGTTCTTCAGGTCGATCTCCTTGTGCGCGATGTTGACGTCGCCGCACAGGATGAACTCGCGCTTCTTCTTCAGTTTCACCAAGTGCGGGTAGAACTCCGCCAGAAAGCGGAACTTGGCCAGCTGTCGCTCTTCACTCGATGAGCCGCTGGGGAAATAGCTGCTGATAATCGACAGCTTGCGCGTTGGCGTATCAAAGCGCAGCTCGATGTAGCGCCCTTCCAGATCGAACTCGGGGGAGTTGTAGCCCACCACCACTTCGCTGGGTTCATGGCGGCTGTATACGCCGGTTCCCGCGTAGCCCTTCTTCTCTGCCAGGTGAAAGTAGCCCCGCATCCTGGCCAGATTCTGGAACTGCCGTTCCACATGGTCTGCCTGGGCCCGCACCTCCTGCACACAAATACAATTCGGCTTGGTTTTCGCGAGCCATGGCTCCAGGCCCTTGCTGGTGGCGGAGCGGATGCCGTTGAGGTTGAGGCTGGTCAAAGTGAACAAGGGATCCCCCATGAGAGAAGGTGAGACAGGAGCCGGCGTGCTGGCGCAAGACAGCATAGCCCAGAATTTCGTGCAATTCTGCGTGGACTGCGGCGTGCTGCAGTTCGGCGAATTCAAGACCAAGGCCGGGCGCATGAGCCCGTACTTCTTCAATGCCGGCCATTTCAGCAACGGTGACAGCCTGGGCCGGCTGGCCGGCTTCTATGCGCAGCGCATCCTGCACAGCGGCATTGCCTTCGACATGGTCTTCGGCCCCGCCTACAAGGGCATACCGCTGGCTGCTGCCCTGGTGGTGGAGTTGGCGCGGCTGGGCCACAACAAGCCCTTTGCCTACAACCGCAAGGAAGCCAAGGACCACGGTGAGGGTGGCAGCCTGGTGGGTGCGCCGTTGGCCGGCCGCGTGCTGGTGGTGGATGACGTGATGTCGGCCGGCACCGCGGTACGCGAGTCGATTGCGTTGATCCGCGCGGCGGGTGCGACACCGCATGCGGTGGCGATTGCGCTGGACCGGCAGGAGATGGCCACCGAGGATGGGCGTGACCTGCCCTACAGCGCAGTGCAGTACGTGCAGCAGCAGTTGGGACTGCAGGTTTGCTCGATTGCGAAGCTATCCGATTTGATGCACTATCTTGAGCAGCATGGTGCTGTCGGCCATGCCGGTGACCTGCAACGGGTGGTCCGGTATCGGCAGCGCTACGGCGTTGAACAAGGCGGAAGATGACGAGAATTTGCAGTGCGTTGGGAGCGTGCCTGTTTGCGGCCTTGTCGGGGTCATTGGTGCAGGCCCAGACCCAGACACTGTCCAGTGGCATCTACACCTGCGTCGATGCGAAGGGGCGCAAGATCACATCCGACCGGCCCATTCCCGAATGCGCGGATCGCGAACAGGTGGAGCTCAATCCCAGTGGTACCGTCAAGTCGCGCGTCGGTCCCACGCTCACCGCCCAGGAACTGGTCGAGGCCGAGGCCCGGCGCAAGCGCGAGATCGAGGAACGGGCCCGGGTCGGCGAAGAGCGTCGGCGGGAACGGGCCCTGCTGATCCGCTACCCCTCCAAGGAAGTCCACGACAAGGAGCGCGCCCTGGCGCTGGCGCAGATCGCGATCGTCAAGCAAGCCGCTGTGACCCGTGTCGATGAGCTGCTGCGCCAGCGCAAGTTGGTCGAGGACGAGATGCTGTTTTACCAGAAGGACCCGTCCAAGGCGCCGGTGTCGCTGCGGCGCCAGGCCGAGGAGGTGGCGCAAAGCCTGGCGGTGCAGGGCCGCTTCATCGCCGACCAGGACGGCGAAGTGCAGCGCGTCACGGCCCGCTTTGACGAAGAGCTGGTGCGGCTGAAGGTACTGTGGGCTGCGCAAGCCGGGGTCAGCACCGGCACCAGTGTCGGCGCCAGCTCAGCACCAGGCAAGACCAAGTAGCTTCTGGGCGGATCAGGGCGCGAGCCGTGCGCGCAGCAGGTCATTCACCAGCTGTGGATTGGCCCGACCCTTGCTGGCTTTCATCACCTGACCAACCAGGGCATTGAATGCCTTGTCCTTGCCCGCTCTGAATTGCGCGACGTTGTCGGCATTGGCCGCGATGACGTCATCGACGATCATTTCCAATGCGCTGTTGTCGCTCATCTGGCGCAGGCCCTGGGCGTCAATCACGGTGTCCACATCCTGGCCGGCGCCAGTCCACAAGGCTTCGAACACCTGGCGCGCAGCATTGTTGGAAATGGTGTTGTCGGCAATGCGCGTGATCAGCGCCGCCAGTTGTGCTGGCGCAACTGGCGCCTGGCTGATGTCGAGCTCCTGGGCGTTGAGCCGGCGTGTCAGCTCCCCCATGATCCAGTTGCTGGCCAGCTTGGCCTGTCCGCACAGCCGGGCAGTGGTCTCGAAGTAGGCGGCTGTGGCCTGGCTTTGCGTCAGCGCATTGGCGTCGTATTCCGGCAGGCCATAGTCGGCCACGAAGCGCGCCGCCATCGCCCGCGGCAACTCGGCCATCTCGCTGCGCACCTGCTCCACCCACTCGCGCGCTATCACCAGGGGTGGCAGATCCGGGTCGGGAAAGTAGCGGTAGTCGGCGGCGTCTTCCTTGCTGCGCATGGCGCGGGTCTCGCCCGTGTCGGGGTTGAACAACACCGTGGCTTGTTCAATCGCGTGGCCATCTTCGAGCTGTTCGATCTGCCAGCGGATCTCATAGTCCATAGCCTGTTGCATGAACTTGAAGCTGTTGAGATTCTTGATCTCGCGCCGTGTGCCCAGCGCTGCGCCAGGCTTGCGCACCGAGACATTGGCGTCACAGCGAAACGAGCCTTCCTGCATGTTGCCGTCGCAGATGCCGATCCAGGTCACCAGCTTGTGCAACTCCTTTGCATACACCACGGCCTCGGCCACGGAACGCATGTCGGGCTCGGTCACGATCTCCAGCAGCGGCGTGCCGGCGCGGTTCAGGTCGATGCCGCTCATGCCGACAAAGTCTTCGTGCAGCGACTTGCCAGCGTCTTCTTCCAGGTGGGCACGCACCAGCCGCACCGACTTTTTTTCCTCGCCCAGGTAGAACTCGACCGCGCCGCCCTGCACCACGGGGATCTCGAACTGGCTGATCTGGTAACCCTTGGGCAGGTCCGGGTAGAAATAGTTCTTGCGCGCAAAGACGCTGCGCGGGGCGATGTGCGCGCCCACGGCCAGACCGAAGGCAATGGCCCGTTGTACCGCGCCCTGGTTCATCACTGGCAGCGTGCCGGGCAGCGCCAGATCAACGGGGCAGGCCTGGGTGTTGGGCTCGGCACCAAAGGCGGTGGCAGCCCGGCTGAAGATCTTGCTGTGGGTCGAGAGTTGGGCGTGTGTCTCGAAGCCGATGACGACTTCGTAGCCCTGGATGAGTTTGCTCATGAATCAAATCTGACTTGAATAATGTGGGGTCACAAAAACACGGCTTCTATGTCCCGCCCGAAAACCAAGCCAACGCAGGCACATCCGGCCTCGACGCGCTTCGGCATTTCTACCTGGGCGCTCATTTGGGTCCCAACGAGCCAACCACCGCCAATTTGTGTCACTTCAGACTCCTGAAAATCAGGTCGACCCGGGAACAGTGCCTCTTTGCTCTTGGCGATCCAAGCTCTCTTCCCGCGAGTCTTGGCACTTTGAAATCTGAGGGGAAACTCGGGATAGCTGTTGAACAGGTGGCGGATGATCGCAACGTAGCATTGCTTGCCATTCGAGAACGATTGCCACTGCCCGTTGGCAATTCGAAATCCAACACTCTGATTGCCATTGGGTGCACTTCTTGCTGGCATGGTTGCCGCGATCGGGGTCACCAAGTTGGATCGAGATGGGCTGCTCAAGGTCTTTGTGGTTTGAATGGCGGGGGCTAACCCGCGCAAGAACGCGATGACATCTTCGCGGGGAGGCCTTTGACCGCCAGTCGATTCAACAGCTTCAATCAATGCGTCGCACAAAAGATCATCTGGCTCCAGCAGCAACGCTTGCCAAACGCTAGGAATAAGTTCTTTGGCTTGATTTTGCTGGAATCGATCGTTGTATTCTTGAATCGCCTCCGTACGGGAGACACCCTTTTTCACCCGATCAAAACAGAGATACCTAGTCAATCGATCGCACGCCTCGGCAAGTTCGCGCTCAACGATATGCAACTTGAAAAGGCGGCGATCGTTGTAATTGCCCTGACCAGATGGCAGATAGAAGTTCCACACTCTTCCGTCTGTTAGGACTGCAAAAGGAACGCCCTGATGGAATGCGTATTCAAAGAGTTGTAGATCGGCTGCGTCGTCAGCCTTACCTGGCGCTTTGATTTCGAGAAATACGTCGATCGTGGTTGATGTGGCCTTTAGAGCGTAGTCCACGCGACGAGGACCTACTGCATGTTCCGGCACCACTCGGTCCACATCGAATGTGTCCCATCCCAGGGCATGAAGAATAGACCGCACAGGGCCTTGCGAGACCTGGGCTTCGCCTAGAGCACCAGACAAGAGTCGTTCTCTTGCCTTGACCACTGCGCTTTCGAGGGCCGTATTCATGCCAGAACCCAATTTCCATTGCGTTTGATTGCTTCATACATGGCATCCGGAGCCAGGTCGAGTTCGCCTGGCCACGTGACCACTCCACGCTCAACTCTTGCCTCGGCGAAGTAGTTGGGGTCGTGCAGCGGCTGAAACACACCGGTGAGGTGCGACGGCAAGAATCTGACATCGCCTTCGACGCCATCCGCAAAGCCGACGCGCAAGGTCAATGCAGCTTTGACCGAAACCGTGACTACCGGCGGAAGCGACGGTTCTATGCCAAAGGCAATATCTTCTTGGGGTGTTGCTTGGATTCGCATAACTGCCAGTCCTCCATCAGGTCTTCACGGTGCATGGCCGCCCATTCCAGGACCAGCGCGTGCGCGCGGCGCGGCAATGAACCCCGCATCAGTTCAAGTGTCGCTATCACGTACTGCGCACGATATTCGCCGTACTCAACGTGAAAGTGCGGCGGTGCATGGTCGTTCCAATACATCTTGACCAAGATGCCATAAAACATGCAAATAGTTGGCATGTCAAATGTTTCGCGGCTTGGCGTGGTGGAAATCGGTGGCCTGCTGCAGGGCGTGTGCGGCACCCAGCAACTGGCCTTCGCGCAGGTAGTTGCCGATCAGCTGAAGGCCCACCGGCATGCCGCCGGCGCCCAGGCCGGCGGGCAGGCTCATGCCGGGCAGGCCGGCCAGTGACGCGGGCAAGGTGAAGATGTCGGCCAGGTAGTTGGCAACCGGGTCGTTGTCCTTCTCGCCGATCTTCCAGGCCACGCTTGGCGCCACCGGCCCGGCAATCAGATCGCACTGCTGAAAGGCCTGCTGAAAGTCGTCGGCGATCATGCGCCGGATCTTCTGCGCCTGCAGGTAATAGGCGTCGTAGTATCCGTGCGACAGCACATAGGTGCCGATCATGATGCGGCGCTTGACCTCGTCGCCAAAGCCTTCGGCACGGGTGCGCTTGTACATGTCGAGCAGGTCACCGTATTGTTCGGCGCGGTGCCCGAACTTCACGCCATCAAAGCGCGACAGATTGCTCGAGGCTTCCGCCGGCGCAATGATGTAGTACACGGGGATCGACAGCTCGGTGCGCGGCAGCGAGATCGGCACCAGCTTCGCGCCCAGCTTCTCGAACTCGCGCAACGCTGCGTCCACAGCCGCACGTACGTCCGTGCTCAGCCCCTCGCCAAAGAACTCGGCCGGTATGCCGATGCGCAGCCCCGCAACGGGAGCACCGAGTGCGCGCGTGAAGTCTTCGCTCGGCACATCCAGCGACGTGGAGTCCCGGTCCAGATCCGGCGCGCAGATGGTAGACAACAGCAGGGCGCAATCTTCGGCGCTGCGGGCCATGACGCCGGCCTGGTCCAGGCTGGAAGCAAAGGCCACCATGCCGTAGCGCGAGGCCCGGCCGTAGGTTGGTTTGATCCCCGTGATGCCGCAAAACGAGGCCGGTTGACGGATCGAGCCACCGGTGTCAGTGCCGGTCGTCGCGGGTGCCAATCGTGCTGCCACCACCGCCGCGCTGGCGCCGGAAGAGCCGCCCGGAATGCGGCTGCGGTCCCAGGGGTTTTGCACCGGACGCGCCTGCGTTTCGCCAACGCTGGGCACGGCGCAATGCTCGTTTGATGAGCCCATGGCAAATTCGTCGCAGCTGAGCTTGCCCAGTGTGACCACGCCTTCGGCCGCCAGCCGGCTGACCACCGTGGCATCAAAGGGCGAGTGGTAGCCGGCCAGCATCTTCGAGCCGGCGGTGCTGGCGAAATCCTTGGTGACGAAGATGTCCTTGTGCGCCAGCGGCACGCCTTCGAGCACGC
The DNA here is from genome assembly GCA_031372035.1 of Rhodoferax sp. Classification (GTDB taxonomy): domain Bacteria; phylum Pseudomonadota; class Gammaproteobacteria; order Burkholderiales; family Burkholderiaceae_C; genus CAISIP01. The sequence continues at coordinate 8,880 of JANMKM010000199.1, forward strand.
CTGCGTTGCCGTCGGCCAGACGCTGGTCGGCGGCGCGGGCTTGCGCCAGCGTCACGTCCTCGCGAATGCCGACATAGCTGCCCAGGTCGGCAAACTGGCGTGCGCGCTGCAGGAAATGCTGCGCCGTTTCCACGGCTGAGACCTTGCGCGCTCGCAGCTGCGAGCGCAGTTCGGTGACGCTGAGGTCATGAAGTTCTTGAGAGCTGTCCATCTTGGTGCGTGCGCTGGGCCTTACTCGATGACTTTCGGCACCAGAAACAGGCCACGCTCCACCGCCGGGGCAGACCGCTGGTTGGCGCTGCGGTCATCGGCTTCGCTGACCCGGTCTTCGCGCAGCCGCAGCGCTACGTCCATCATCGCGCCCACCGGATGTGCCAGCGGCTCGACACCGCTGGTGTCGACGGCGCGCATGCGCTCCACGATATCGAAAAACCCGTTGATTTGTGTGAGCATGCGCTCGCTTTCGTCGGTGCGCAGACCCAGGCGTGCCAAGTGGGCAATCCTTGAAATGTCGGAAGATGTCAGTGACATGGTGGAAATTGGAGTGAAACCGGCTGTAAAACACGCCTTTTGGGGCGTTGCCGGTCCTGTGGACCAGAGGCGATGGAGTATTATCCCGCCTTTGACGCGGCATCTGCAAACCGGTGCTTGGATGCCGCGTACTTTGAGATTTTCGAATTGGCAAAAATGGCGACCGTGGGCCGAAGCGCCCGCCGTGCCTGAGAGGATTTGTGATGTTTGGAGCTTTCAGTCGGTACTTCTCCACCGACTTGGCAATTGACCTCGGTACTGCCAATACGCTGATTTTTGTACGCGACAAGGGCATTGTTCTGGACGAACCCTCGGTGGTGGCGATCCGGCACGAAGGTGGCCCCCAGGGCAAAAAGACCATCCAGGCGGTTGGCAATGAGGCAAAGGCGATGCTGGGCAAGGTGCCCGGCAACATCGAAGCCATCCGGCCGATGAAGGACGGCGTGATCGCCGACTTCACCGTGACCGAGCAGATGCTCAAGCAGTTCATCAAAATGGTGCTGCCGCGTGGCGTTTTCCGGCGCAGCCCCCGCATCATCATCTGTGTGCCATGCGGCTCGACCCAGGTCGAGCGCCGCGCCATCCGTGAATCAGCCCTGGGTGCCGGCGCAAGCGACGTGTTCCTGATCGAGGAACCCATGGCTGCGGCCATCGGCGCCGGTCTGCCGGTGAGCGAGGCCAGCGGCTCGATGGTGGTGGACATCGGTGGCGGTACCACCGAAGTGGGCGTGATCTCGCTCGGCGGCATGGTCTACAAGGGCAGTGTGCGCGTCGGCGGCGACAAGTTCGACGAGGCCATCATCAACTACATCCGCCGCAACTACGGCATGCTGATCGGCGAGCCCACTGCCGAGGCCATCAAGAAGCAGATCGGCTCGGCCTTTCCCGGCTCCGAAGTCAAGGAAATGGAAGTCAAGGGCCGCAACCTGTCCGAAGGCGTGCCGCGCAGCTTCACCATCTCCAGCAACGAGATCCTGGAAGCGCTGACGGACCCGCTGAACAACATCGTCTCGGCCGTGAAGAACGCGCTGGAGCAGACGCCGCCGGAACTCGGCGCCGACATTTCCGACCGCGGCATGATGCTCACCGGTGGTGGCGCCCTGCTGCGTGACCTGGACCGGCTGCTGGCCGAGGAAACCGGCCTGCCGGTGCTGGTGGCGGAAGATCCGCTGACCTGCGTGGTGCGTGGCTGCGGCATCGCACTGGAGCGCATGGAAGGCCGGGGCTCCATCTTTACGAACGAATAAGCGCCGGAAGCAGCGATGCCACTCGGTACGCTGGACAGAACACCGCCGCCGTTCTTCCGGCAGGGCCCTTCGGCCTTGTCCAAGCTGATCTTGTGCAGCGCGCTGGCCCTGTTCCTGATGGTTGCCGACGCCCGGCTGGGCCTGACCCAGCCGGTGCGGCTGGTGCTGGGTACCATCCTGTATCCGGTTCAATGGCTGGCCCTGCAACCGGTGCAGTGGGCCGGCGGTGGCTGGAAATATTTCGAGTCGCTCGACGTGGCCCAGGCCGAAGTGCTGGGCACGCGCAAGAAGCTTGCATTGCAGTCGCAGCGCGCCAACCAGGTGGAGCAACTGGCGCTGGAAAACGCCCGGCTGCGCAAGCTGCTGGAGCTGCGCGAGCAGTACAGCACGCCAGCCCAGGCGGCGCAGGTGCTGTACGACGCAGCCGACCCATTCACGCGCAAGGTCATCATCGACAAGGGCCTGGTAAACCAGATCGACCTGGGCTCGCCGGTGATCGACGAATACGGCGTGCTGGGCCAGGTGACGCGGGTCTATCCCAAGCTCAGCGAAGTGACGCTGGTGACGGATCGGGACCATGCCATCCCCGTGCTCAACGCCCGCACCGGCGCCCGCGCGGTGGCCTTTGGCGAAGGCGCGGCCCACGCCGGCCAATTGGAGCTGCGCTACATGGCGACCAATGCCGATGTGCAGAGTGGCGACATCCTGACCACCAGCGGTGTTGACGGCGTCTACCCGCCGGGCCTGCCGGTGGCCCGGATCGACAAGGTCGAGCGCCGCGTCGATACCGCCTTTGCCCGCATTGCCTGCGTGCCGCTGGCCCTGGTGGCCGGTGCTGGCCACGTGATGGTGCTGCGCCCGGTCTCGGCCCAGATCCCCGAGCGCCCGGCGCCGGAGCCGGTGGCACCCGTGGCACGCAAGGGAGCAAGGAAATGAAAATGACCGAGCGCCGCCGGGCCGCCCCAAGGCGCGAGCGCCCCCGCGGGGGGCAGCGCAGTACGCGTAGCGACAAGCGTGGGGGCCTCTTGCCATGATCATGCGGCAGGGGCAGCAGCTGTTGCTGCCGGCGAACCCGTTGTTCATAGGTGCCACGTTGATTGGCGCGTTGATGCTCAACATGGTGCAGAACATGGGCTTGTGGGGCCGCGCCGCCTGGGTGCCCGACATGCTGGCGCTGGTGCTGGTGTTCTGGAGCATCCACCAGCCGCAGCGCGTGGGCATCGGCCTGGCGTTTGTAGCAGGCTTGAGCATGGACATCCACCAGAGCGGCCTGCTCGGTTCGCATGCGCTGGCCTACACCGTGCTGACTTTTCTCGCCATTGCCATCCATCGCCGGCTGCTCTGGTTCAGCGTGCCCTCGCAGGCGTTGCAGGTGCTGCCGCTGTTCCTGGTGGCACATGTCATCGAGCTGGCGCTGCGCTTGCTGGCTGGCGGCAGTTTTCCGGGCGTGCTGATGCTGCTAGCGCCGCTGGTGGAGTCGCTGTTGTGGCCCGTGGTCAGCATATTGCTGCTGGCGCCACAGCGCCGCGCTCCCGATCGCGATGCCCACAGACCGTTGTAGATTTCAATGACCGAACTGCGCAACGTCGAAGCCGACCTCATGCGCTTTCGCTGGCGCGTGCTGCTGACGATCATCGGCGTGCTGTTGGCTTTCGGGCTGCTGATCGCGCGGCTGGTGTACCTGCAGGTGGTGCGCCATGAAGACCTGAGCGAGCAGGCCGAGAACAACCGCACCGCCATCGTGCCGGTGGTGCCGAACCGCGGTCTGATCCTGGACCGCAACGGCGTGGTGCTGGCCTGCAACTACTCGGCCTACACCCTGGAACTCACGCCGTCCAAGGTGGGCAACGTCGAGCAGACCCTGGACGCGCTGTCGCAGGTGCTGGAAATCTCGCAGCGGGACCGGCGCCGCTTCAAGAAACTGATGGAAGAAAGCAAGAGCTTCGAGTCGCTGCCAATTCGCTCCAAACTCGGTGAAGAAGATGTGGCGCGCTTTGCCGCCCAGCGCTTCCGCTTCCCCGGTGTGGACATCAAGGCCCGGCTGTTCCGCAACTACCCCTATGGCGAGCTGGCCAGCCACGTCATCGGCTACATCGGCCGGATCAACAAGGCCGAAAAGGAGGTGCTGGAGGACTCGGACGATGGCCCCAACTACCGCGGTACCGAATACATCGGCAAGCTTGGCGTGGAGCAGAGTTTCGAGACCCAGCTGCACGGCGTCACCGGTGTGGATTCGGTCGAGACCTCGGCTGGCGGCCGGGCCACGCGCAAGCTGGCCAGCAGCCCTTCCACCCCGGGCAACACCGTGGTGCTGGCGATCGACATCAAGCTGCAGGCGATGGTGGAGGAGCTGTTTGGGGACCGCCGTGGCGCGTTGGTGGCCATTGACCCCAAGACCGGCGAGATCCTGGCCTTTGTCAGCAAGCCCACCTTCGATCCGAACCTGTTTGTGGACGGCATCGACAGCGAGAGCTGGCAGGCGCTGAACGAGTCACCTGACAAGCCGTTGCTGAACCGGGCGTTGCGCGGCACCTATCCGCCCGGCTCCACCTACAAGCCTTTTATGGCGCTGGCGGCGCTGGAGACCGGCAAGCGCACGCCGTCGCAGACGATTTCTGACCCCGGCTTCTTCATCCTGGGCGGCCACCGCTTCCGCGACGACAAGGAAGGCGGCCACGGCAGCGTCGACATGTACCGCTCCATCGTCCAGTCCTGCGACACCTACTACTACGTGCTGGCCAACGACATGGGTGTGGACCTGATCCATAGCCAGCTGAAACGCTTCGGCTTTGGCGAGATCACCGGCATCGACATCCAGGGCGAGGTGCGTGGCCTGCTGCCGTCCACCGACTGGAAGCGCCGTGCCTTCAAGAAGCCGGAGGAGCAGAAGTGGTACGCCGGCGAGACCGTGTCACTGGGCATCGGCCAGGGCCGCAACCATTTCACCATGCTGCAGCTGGCCTCGGCCACGGCCACACTGGCCAACAACGGTTTGAAGATGAAGCCGCACCTGGTGAAGGAGGTGGTGGACATCATGACCCGGGCCCAGAGCGGCACCCAGCGCGTGGCCGCCGGCGAGCTGATCGCCAAAGCGGAAAACATCGCCATCATCAAGAACGCGCTGGTAGGCGTGAACATCGAAGGCACTTCCGCTGCGGCCTTTCGCGGTGCCACCTACACCAGTGCCGGCAAGACCGGCACCGCCCAGGTGATTCAGATCAAGCAGAACGAGAAGTACGAGGCCTCCAAGATCGGCGAGCGCTTTCGCGACCACGCCTTGTTCACCGCCTTTGCCCCGGCCGAGGAGCCGAAGATTGCGCTGGCGATGATTGTCGAGAACGCCGGCTTTGGCGCCGCCAATTCCGCGCCCATCGCCCGGCGTGTCTTCGACTTCTGGCTCAATGGCCAGTACCCGAGCGAGGAAGACATCGCCGCCGTGCGGCTGGCCCAGGCCCCAGCGCCCATCGGCAAGCCGCGGACCGTGGCCGACATGCCCTGGCCGCCGAAATTCTGAGACCTTGCGGGCCAGACCAAGAATTGCGCAGCAATTTTGCTCTGGCCCCAACTGATCAGGGGTGTTCTTGCGGGCCAGACCAAGCATTGCGCAGCAATTTTGCTCTGGCCCCAACTGATCAGGGGGTCCCGATCTGTACTACAAGTTCAGTAGCGCTCCGTGCTTTGCCCAAGCGCCTTTTGGGTTTATTTGCCGCTGAGGGAGCGCACAAAAACAAAAGGCACCGGGGTCTCCGGTGCCTTCAGCAATTCGACACCAGCCGGGTTGGTGGTGTCGCGCAATCTTCTTGGTTCGAGCCTGTCTCCTCGGCCTCTTTTCAGGGCATGACGCCCCAAGTGCGATTGAACAGACTGTATTGCGCGCACCAGACTGGCGCATCGGGATTTACCCTTTTTCTGCGCCGACGCAAGGGCCGGCACCGCAAGGGTGCAGCGCTTCCTCAACGCGGCACCGCGTCCTCGAAGATCCATTGCGCCGCTTTCTCGGCAATCATCAGCGTCGGTGAATTGGTGTTGCCGCTGGTGATGCTGGGCATCACGCCGGCGTCGACTACGCGCAGCCCGGCAATGTGCCCGCCCTGGCCGTCGAACACCCGCAGTCGGGCGTCCACCACAGCCAGCGGGTCGTCGCTGCGGCCCATCCTGGTGGTGCCCACGGGGTGGAAGATGGTGGTGGCAATGTCGCCGGCCAGGCGCGCCAGTTCGTCGTCGCTCTGGAATTGCACTCCGGGCTTCCACTCCTGCGGCTGGTACTTTGCCAGCGCCGGCTGGGCCACGATGTTGCGGGTGATGCGCAGGGATTCGGCGGCAATTTTCCGGTCCTCCGGCGTGCTCAGGTAGTTGGGTGCAATCGCCGGCGCGTCCTCGAAGCGCGGGCTGCGGATCTGCACCGTGCCGCGGCTGGTGGGGTTCAGGTTGCAGACACTGGCGGTGAAGGCCGGAAAGCTGTGCAGCGGCTCGCCAAAGGCGTCCAGGCTCAGCGGCTGCACGTGGTACTCCAGGTTCGGCCAGGGCTGGGCCGGGTCGCTGCGGGTGAAGGCGCCGAGCTGGCTGGGCGCCATGCTCTTCGGGCCGCTGCGCTTGAACGCGTATTCGAGGCCGATGCGCGCCTTGCCCCACAGGCTGCTGGCCAGGGTGTTGAGTGTGGGCACGTCCTGCACCTTGAACACGGTGCGGATCTGCAGGTGGTCCTGCAGGTTGGCACCCACGCCGGGCAGGTCCGCCAGCACCGGCACGCCCTGCGCATGCAGCAGCGCCGCCGGCCCGACACCCGAGAGCTGCAGCAGCTGCGGCGAGCCGATGGCGCCGGCGCACAGCAGCACCTCGCGCGTGGCGTTAACGTTCACCATCTCCTGCCCGGTCCAGACCTGCACGCCGCTGCAGCGCTTGCTGCCATTGGTCTCATGCTGGAACAGCAGCCGCGCCACCTGGGCCGAGGTCCACATTTCGAAATTGGGTCGGGCGTAGCAGGTGGGGCGCAAAAAGGCCTTGGCCGTGTTCCAGCGCCAGCCCTGTTTCTGGTTCACTTCGAAGTAACCCACGCCCTCGTTGTTGCCACGGTTGAAGTCGGTCGTGGCCGGTATGCCGGCCTGTTGCGCCGCCTGGGCAAAGGCGTCCAGCACATCCCAGCGCAGCCGCTGCTTGTCGACCCGCCATTCGCCGCCGGCCTTGCGGTGCGTCAGCAGCTTGGCATAGGGGCTGGGCGTACCGCGCAGCAACTCGGGCTCGGTGCCGGCTGCGCCATGCAGCGCGCTGGCGCCCTGGTAGTGGTCCTCGTGCAGCTTGAAGTAGGGCAGCACCCGTTCCCAGTTCCAGTTGGCGTCACTGCAGGCCTGGGCCCAGTTGTCGTAGTCGCGGGACTGGCCGCGCATGTAGATCATGCCGTTGATGCTGGAGCAGCCGCCCAGCGCCTTGCCGCGCGGGTAGCGCAGGCAGCGGCCGTTCAGGCCCGCCTCTGCTTCGGTCTGGTAGAGCCAGTCGGTGCGCGGGTTGCCAATGCAGTACAGGTAGCCCACCGGAATATGGATCCAGTGGTAGTCGTCCTTGCGGCCGGCCTCGATCAGCAGCACCCGCTTCGTTGCATCTGCCGAAAGGCGGTTCGCCAGCAAACAGCCGGCGGTGCCTGCGCCGACGATGATGTAGTCGAATGTTGCTCCCACGGGCGTCGCTGAATGCATGTCGCTGGACGTGGCGCCATCCGACGCAGCGCCTTGGGGCGGCCCGACGGCGCTCATGACTGTCCAGCGGGCCGTAGGTTGATCGGCCCGAAAGCCACCGGGCTTTGGGCCGCCAGCCAGGCCACCACCGACCAGGCGGCGACGTTCTGGGCCAGCGTGACCGGGTCCACCTTGTCCAGGGTGTCATTCTCGGTATGGTGCACGTCAAAGTAGCGACTGCCGTCCTGCGTCAGGTCCATCGCCGGCCAGCTGCGCTTGCGCATCAGCACACCGGCATCCGGCCCGGGCGAGCCCTGGTTGCCCTCGGACGCAACGCCCAACGGCGCCAGCGCCCGGCCGATCTGGGCCGCAATGGGCAGCGCTTCGTCGCGCACCCGGCTGCGGAAACGCCAGACAGCGCCAGCGCCGAAGTCGCTCTCGGCCACCATCTGGTGCAACACACCCTGGTACTTCTCGGCGTAGGCATTGGCACCATCAAAGCCGTTTTCCTCATTGGCAAACAGTACGATGCGCACGGTACGCCGGGGTCGCACACCGGCGTCGAGCAGCGTCTTGGCCACGCCCAGCGCAATGCCGACGCCGGCACCATCGTCAATCGCGCCGGCGCCCAGGTCCCAGCTGTCCAGGTGCGCGCCCAGCAACACGATCTCCTGCGCCAGATCGGTCCCCGGCACTTCGGCGATCACGTTGTGCGTGGTCGCGGCCACGCTGGAGGTGCTTTGCAGGTTCAGCCGCAGTTTCATGGCCTGGCCGCGTAGCTGCAGCCGGGCAATCAGTTCCGCGTCGGGGATCGACACCGCCAGCGCCGGAATGGCCGCCACCTGCGGGTCGTAGCGCATGGCGCCAGTATGGGCAATGCGGTCCCGGTCCGTGCCGATGGAGCGTATCGCCACCGCCACCGCGCCGCGCCGGCTGGCTTCCACCGCCCCGGCAAAGCGCGCCAACACAGCGGTTCCATAGCCGGAGCCGTCGCGGGTGCGTTCGGTTTTCTGGTCGATGAACACCACCCGGCCGCGTGCCCGGTCGGAGCTGTCGGCCTTGAGCGCGGCAATGTCGGCGTAGTACACCAGTTCGGCCTCCAGACCGTTGCCGGCCGTGCCCACGGAGTTACCCAGCGCCGTGATCACCAGTGGCCGCGCATGAGGCGCCAGCAGCTCGGCGCTGGCCGGTCCGCGCTGCCATACCAGCAGTGGCAGGCTCTCGGCGCGCACCTGCGCCAGACCGAGCCGCTTGGCATTGTCCACAGCCCATTGCACGGCCCGGGCGTCGTTGGCGGAGCCGGCCGGGCGGGCGCCCACCTCGGTCACCAGCGACTCCACCAGGCTGTAGGCCACGGGGCTCTTGAGCCCGCGCTCGCGCAGCAGTTCGGCGTGCGCCAGGTCCGCCGCACTGAGCAGGTTGACGCCCTGGGCCTGGGCCAGACCCGGCAGGCCGAAACAACTGGCCAGGCCGAGTGCCAAGGCAGAGCGACGGTTCAGTACAGTTTGCAAAGGCAGCATCACTTGGCAGTTGGCATTACGAACTCGGCGCCCTTGCCAATGCTCTCGGGCCAGCGCTGCATGATCGACTTCTGCTTGGTATAGAAGCGCACGCCTTCCTCGCCGTAGGCGTGCATGTCGCCAAACAGGCTCTTCTTCCAGCCGCCAAAGCCGTGCCAGGCCATGGGCACGGGAATCGGCACGTTGATGCCGACCATACCCACCTGTACCCGGCGCGAGAACTCGCGCGCCACGTTGCCGTCGCGGGTGAAGCAGGAGACGCCGTTGCCGTACTCGTGGGAGTTGATCAGATCCAGCGCACCGGCCAGGTCTTTCACCCGCACACAGCCCAGCACTGGCCCGAAAATCTCCTCGCGGTAGATCTTCATCTCGGGCGTGACGTTGTCAAACAGCGTGCCGCCGACCCAGAAGCCGCCGGCGCAGTCGGCGCCGGCCATCGCCGCCTGGAACTTGCGCCCGTCCACCACCAGAGAGGCACCCTCGGCCTCGCCCTGGCCGATGTAGCCGGTGATGCGGCTGGCCGCGGCGCTGCTGACAATCGGCCCCATCTCGGCATCCAGTTCGCGGCCGTCCTTGATTTTCAGCGCCCGGGTGCGTTCGGCCAGCAGCGGCATGATCTTGTCCGCCGCCTCGCCCACCAGCACGCCGAGCGAAATTGCCATGCAGCGTTCGCCGGCCGAGCCGAAAGCCGAGCCGATCAGCGCGTCCACCGCCTGGTCCATGTCGGCGTCGGGCATCACCACCATGTGGTTCTTGGCGCCACCCAGTGCCTGCACCCGCTTGCCATGGTGGGCGCCGGTCTCGTAGATCTTCTGGGCAATCGGGGTCGAGCCCACAAAGGACAAAGCCTTCACATCCGGGTGTTCCAGCAGTGCGTCCACCGCGTCCTTGTCGCCCTGCACCACGTTGAACACGCCGTCGGGCAAGCCGGCCTGGCGCAGCAGCTCGGCAATCATCAGCGAGGGGCTGGGGTCCAGCGGGCTGGGCTTGAGGATGAAGCAGTTGCCAGCGGCGATGGCCACCGGGTACATCCACATCGGCACCATCACCGGAAAGTTGAAGGGCGTGATGCCCGCCACCACGCCCAGGGGCTGGCGCATCGTCCAGTTGTCGAT
>JANMKM010000330.1:0-6076 GCA_031372035.1 Rhodoferax sp.
GGCGCTGGGTGATCTCGCGCGCCAGCACCACCACAGGCAGGTCGCCCGGCGTGTCGGCCTGCTTGCGCGCTGCCGAGATCTCGAACCAGCGCTGGATGCCGCCCATCACCCACTCGAATTCCTGCCCCTCCGCGTGGCCGGTCTGCACCGCCTGTTCAAGCGCCTGCATCACCACGGGTACCGAGCCCGGCGCAAAGATGTCCGACAGGTTGCGCCCGACGAAGCGCTCTGCCACTGCTACATCCACACCGGGGTACTGGTAGTCGACGATGAAGCCCTCGGGAGTGAGCTCGAACATGCGGTCCGGAATGGCGTCCAGCGTGGCGCGCAGCTTGCTCTGCGAGGCCATGATCTCGTCCGTGCGCTCTGCCACCAGTGCTGCCAGATCGCGCTCGTGCACCTTGAGCTGCAGCAGCAGTCTGGCCATGTAGGCCAGTACCAGGCTCGCCAGCAGCGCCAACGCCGCTTGCCAGAGCAGTGTCGGCCAGTCATCCCAGCCGCGCAACGGTGCCGCGCTCAGGGCCCAGGTGCCATTGGGCATTTCAATGCTCTGCTGCACCGGGTCGATCAGGGGCTGGTTGCCGGAAACTGCTATCACCTGGCGGCTACCGGTGTCCGGATTCATGCGCCACAGTTCATAGGCCACGCCTGCCAGGGGCAGACGCTCCAGCCGGGCGTTGGCCAGGGCCTGGGGAAAACGGATCACGGCATAGACAAAACCCCAGAACTGGGGTTTGCCGTCGGAGTCGTCAAAGAATATGGGCAAGCGTCCGACCGCACCCAGGCCACCCTGCACCAGGTTCAGGGGGCCGGCCAGGGTCAGTTTGCCGGTCTGCTTGGCAATGAAGGCTTCACGCCCCTGCTTCGGGTCAGCCAGCTGATTGAAGCCGAGCGACTTCTCGTTGCCTGCCAGTGGGGCGACGCGCTTGATGATGCCGTTGGGTGCCAGGCCCAGCACCGACACGCCGGGATACAGGGTCAGCATTTCCCCGGCAACGCCTTCGAAGTCGGCAATGTCACCGCGCCCCTGCTTCGCCATGGCGGCCAGCGCATAGGTGGTGGACAGGGCGCGATCCATGCCGGCCCGAATGGCATATGCGTGGTCGCTGGTGAGGCTGGCGATGCGCAACCGTTCGGACTGCAAGCGCCGTTGTTCCGCGTTCCACACCAGCATGGCGGCCAGCGCCGACGCCAGCACAAACACTGCTGCCGCCACCCACCAGTCGGGGCGTAGCTTCCGGCTCCAGGCAAAGGTCTTGGCGAGCATGTCCGATTGATTATCTACGCCGCGCCGCACCACCTGAGCGCGGGGGGTGCTCTGGTGCTGCCCCCTTTGCAGGGTACAAATCATTAGAATGGTTTGACAGATGAGCACATCCATCGGTCCTGCGCAACGCCCCGCCCGGTTCGCACCCTGGTTGCCTTATGCCGTGGGGCCGGTGCTGATCGCAGTGCTGGTGGCGGCGCTGGCCGGTGTTGCCATCTGGACCGAACAGCTCCGCTACCGTGAGCGCGCAGCCGTGGCGACGCAGAACCTGGCGCGGTTGCTCGACGCCCACGTGGCAGACATGTTCGACAAGATCGACGTGTTCCTGCAGTTGGTGGCCCTGGACTACAGTGACACCTTTGCCGATGGCAAGGGCGACCCGGCGCGCATCAACCAGTTTCTGGCAGCCCACAAGGTGCCGCTGACCGAGGTCTCCAGCCTGCGCATTGCCGACGAACAGGGCCGCATCCGCTATGGCGACGGTGTTCCGGTGGACCCGCCGCTGAGCGTCGCCGACCGGGAGTATTTCCGGCGTGCCCAGGCCGGCGGGCCGATGGGTGGCCTGGTGATTGACGGACCGCTGGAGTCACGCATTTCGGGCCAGTGGGTGTTGATCTTTGCCCGCGGCCTGTACCGCGCTGACGGCCGCTTCCTGGGTGTGGTGTATGCCAACCTGGTGACCGACCGCTTTGGCAAGCGCTTTGCCGAGCTTGAGCTGGGCTCACGCGGTGCGGTAGGCCTGCGCACCATCGACCTGGCCCTGGTGCACCGCTTTCCGGCTGGCGCGGGCGTTGTGCCGGTGGGTACCCGAGATGTCTCGGAGGAACTGCGCACCGCCATCGCCCAGAACCCGTTGGCAGGCTTTTACGTGGCCAGCAACACTGGTGTGGAGCGCAGCAATGTATACCGCAAGGTGCGCAGCTATCCCTTCTACCTGATCGTTGGCCTGGCGACCGACGACTTCCTGGAGGGCTGGCGCGCCAACACGCTGCTGTTCTCGGCGCTGGCAGGCCTGACGATTGCACTGACCCTGATTGCCTGTGTGGCCCTGTACCGGGCCTCGCGCAGACAGATCGAGGCCATGAGCAACCGCTATGCCGCCATCGTGCAGACCTCGTCCGACGCCATCATCGGCGCCAGCATCTCAGGCGTCGTCAGCAGCTGGAACCGGGGTGCGCAGGAGATCTTCGGCTTTCCTGCCGACGAAATGCTGGGCCGGCCGCTGCGCACCCTGTTGCCACCGGAACGCCAGGATGAAGATGCGGTGGCTTTCGATCGGATCGGGCATGGTGAGCCGGTGGAGAGCTTCGAGAGCCTGCGGCTGCGCAAGGACGGTACGGCGATCCACGTCTCGCTGGCGATCTCGCCGGTGCTCGACGGCTCCGGCAACCTGATCGGCGTGTCCGTGATCGCCCGCGACATCAGCCGGCAGAAAGCCATGGAGGAGGAGATCCGCGCCATGGCTTTCAACGATCCGTTGACGCGCCTGCCGAACCGCCGCCTGCTGATGGACCGGCTGCGCCGGGCCCAGCTCAAGAGCCGGCGCCAGCGTACCTATTTCGCGGTGCTGTTCATCGACCTGGACAAGTTCAAGCAGGTCAACGACCACTTTGGCCATGAGGGTGGGGACCAGCTGCTGATCGAGGTGGCGAAGCGGCTGCAACTCGCGGTGCGGCTGGACGACACGGTGGCGCGCCTGGGTGGCGACGAATTTGTGGTGGTGCTGGAAGAACTGGGCTCGAGCGAGGACAAGGCGGTGGACCATGTCAATACCGTGGCCGACAAGATCCTCAACATGCTCGAGCAGGACTGCATGATCGGCGGCCGCCGGCACCAGGGCTCGGCCAGTGTTGGCATCCGGCTGCTGATCGGCAGCGACAGCAGCGCCGAGGCCATCCTGAAGGAAGCCGACGCCGCGATGTACAGCGTCAAGCGCGAGCGCCGGGTGTTGTCGCAGGGCGTGTTCGAGTAGCGCTTGATTCCTTGAACGCAAGGTCGTATCAGGGGCTCCTGGGCGCGGCGGGCAGTGGCAGCCCGCGTTCGCGCATCAGCTCGCGCAGCCGGTCGGGGTAGTCGCTGATGATGCCGTCCACACCCCAGTCCATCAGCCGGCGCATGTCGGCCACTTCGTTCACCGTCCACGGGATCACCTGCAGGCCGAGCGCCCGCGCGCTCTTGACCGCTTCCTGGTCGATATTGTTGTAGTTGGGCGACCAGATCGTGCCGCCTGCGGCCTTGACCATGTGCGCCACCGATGGGTAGTCGCGCTGCATGCGGCCGGCGGTCCAGGCCGGGTCGGCCACGTTGTTGCTGGTGCGGCTCTGGATCGTGAGGTACACGGTGCGCATGCCCGGCTCCTGGGTTTGCACCAGCGCCAGCGTGCGCCAGTCAAAGCTCTGGATCATCACCCGCCGGGTCATGCCGGCCTCCCGGATCACAGCCAGCAGCTTGGGCACGAACTCTTCCGGCGGCAGCGTGTCACCGGGCTTGTTCGGGAAGATCTTGGTCTCGATGTCGAACTGGATGTCGTTCGCGCCGAGGTCCTTGACCCGCTGGAACAGCGCGGCCAGTGTCGGTATGCGCTGGCCGTCGCGCGGCTGCTGCGTGGCAAAGCCCTTGCCGTAGGCGTGTTCCGGGTTCAGCCGGCCGATCTCGTAGCTCTGCACCTGGGCCAGGGGCAGACTTTTAATCAGCGGGCCGGGCCCATCGAGCCATTTGCCGTCGGGCGTGCGTGCCAGCGCCGGGTTGATGTACGGGTCGTGCGAGATCACGGCTACGCCGTCGGCGGTGATGGCGATGTCCAGCTCAAGTGTGGTGACACCCAGGCGGATCGCGTTCTCGAACGCGGCCAGCGTGTTTTCCGGCAGCAGGCCACGCCCGCCGCGGTGCGCCTGGAGGTCGAAGGCTTGCGCCGCGGTGGCCAGAGCCAGGGTACAAAATGCCGTGCAGGCCGCATGCAGCAAGCGCGGAGCGCTCCTGAAATTGAAACGTCGTGAAATGCGTAAGGGCTTGGATGCAGGCACTGGCATGGACCTATTTTGCCGGCCATTGGGGTACTAAACTATCCCGGACAAACCATAACGGCGAATAGAGGTGCCATGGAACAGATCTACAAGAATTGCCAGAGCTGCGGCATGCCGATGAAGCGCGATGAGCAGGGCGGCGGCAGCAACGCCGATGGCTCCCGCAGCGGTATGTACTGCAGCCATTGCTATGCCGATGGCCGCTTCGTGCTGCCCGATATCACCTTGCCCCAGATGCAGGAGCGGGTGCGTGAAAAGCTGCGCGAGGTCGGCTTTCCACGCTACCTCACCGGCTTCATGACACACGGCATCCCGAAGCTGATGCGCTGGCGCAAGCCAGCGGCAGCGGCCGAGTAGGCACGCGCAGAACGTTTCCCTGACAGCCATGATCCGTATCCGCGAGATTGACCATGTGGTGCTGCGGGTCGCGGACTTGGACCTGATGCTGCGTTTCTACATGGGGGTGCTGGGCTGCACCGTGGAGCGCCGGCAGGACGACATCGGCCTGGTGCAGTTGCGCGCCGGCCGTTCGCTGATTGATCTGGTACTGGTGGACAGCAAGCTCGGCCGCGCCGGCGGCGCTGCTCCTGGCACCGAGGGCCGCAATATGGACCACCTGTGCTTTCGGGTCGAGCCTTTTGACGAGGCGGCAATCCGCATTGATCTGCTTGCCGCTGGCGTTGTGGCTGGACCGGTGGAGTCGCGCAACGGCGCTGAAGGTGAAGGCCCGTCGATGTACCTGCAGGACCCGGAAGGGAACATGCTGGAGCTGAAGGGGCCGCCTTGCTTGTAGGCCGGAGCGTGGTGAGGCAGTGGGGTCGGATCCCGATTCAAGACGGCAGCGCTCCCGGAGCGTAAGGCGCAACTTCGAAATCGGGCTCCGACCCCAATGCCGGACTCCCGATTTCAAGAGGTGGACGGCATCCGCTTTGCAGCAACCAGCACGAGAGTGCTATTGATATAGTAGCGGTCCGTGCTGTGTTAATGGGGCTTGCGGACAAGTTTGCCCCTCTAATGTTTCCGGCTGAAAGCGGCTGAGCGCCCAGCAGCATCTGGTTGGCGCCGCATCGGGGTCAGAGCACATTTCGTTCATCTGCTCGTGCCCCGGTCAGGCTGCTGTCCTGAATGTGATTCGACCCCGCTGCTTATTGCCGGCGCTCCGGTGTAGCTTCCGTCCTGCGTGAGGTCGGGCACTTTCGGCCAACGCTCGTTCTTCCAGCCACACCTCAATCATGCAGCGACGACAGGAACTGCTTCAGCTCCGGCGTCTGCGGGTTCGCAAACAGCTCCGACGGTGGCCCCATCTCATGCACGCGGCCCTGGTGCATGAAGATCACGCGGTCGGAGACCTTGCGGGCGAAGCTCATCTCGTGCGTCACCATCAGCAGCGTCATGCCTTCCTCGGCCAGGCTTTCCACCACGCGCAACACCTCGCCCACCAGCTCCGGGTCCAGCGCGCTGGTGATCTCGTCGCACAGCAGCACAGCCGGCTCCATTGCCAGGGCACGGGCAATGGCCACGCGCTGTTGCTGACCGCCGGAGAGCTGGTCGGGCGTGGCGTCGAACTTCTCTGCCAGCCCGACGCGCGCCAGCAGCTTGCGCGCCAGCGCTACTGCAGCTTCCTTGTCGGTCTTCTTCACCAGCGACGGTGCCAGCATGATGTTGCGGCCCACGGTGAGGTGCGGAAACAGGTTGAAGCTCTGAAAGATCATGCCCACACGCTGGCGCAGCGCACGCATGGCGATGGCGCTGTTGTGCAGCAGCGGCTTGTCGTCCACCGTCAGGC
>JANMKM010000353.1:0-6392 GCA_031372035.1 Rhodoferax sp.
CCTCAACCTGATGCCCGTGGCGCGGACTGCCTGGCACGGCGCGGGGCCGGCATGAACCCGGACGCGCAAGAGCTTTGGCGCGCCCCGCGCTGGGCGCTGGCGGTGTTGCTGTCCCTGTTGGGCATGCTGGGGCCGTTTTCCGTGGACACCTATCTGCCGGCCTTCACCGGCATTGCCGATTCCCTGGGCGCCACGCCGGTGCAGATGCAGCAGACCCTGTCGGCCTACCTGTTCGGTTTTGCTTTCATGAACCTGTTCCATGGTGCCCTGTCCGACAGCCTGGGCCGCCGCCCGATTGTGCTCTGGGGTCTGGTGGCCTTCACTGCGGCGTCGGTGGGTTGCGCCCTGTCGAACAGCATTGGCCAGCTGGTGTTCTTCCGCGCCCTGCAGGGTCTGTCCACCGGTGCCGGCATCGTGGTCTCGCGCGCTGCCGTGCGTGACATGTTTCCGCCGTCCGAGGCGCAAAAGGTGATGAGCCAGATCACCATCTTCTTCGGCATTGCGCCGGCGATCGCGCCCATCATCGGTGGCTGGATGTTCGTGCATACCGGCTGGCACAGCATCTTCTGGTTTCTGTCGGCCATCGGCGTGGCGCTGTGGTGCGCCATCTACAAGCTGCTGCCCGAGACCCTGCACCTGACCCAGCGCCAGCCCTTCAATGCCTCGAACCTGTTTCGCGGCTACTGGCAGCTGGGCCGCGACCCGCGCTTCTTCCTGCTGGCGCTGGCCAGCGGTATCCCCTTCAACGGCATGTTCCTGTATGTGCTCTCGGCGCCAGCTTTCCTTGGCGGGCATCTTGGCCTGGCGCCGACGCAGTTCTTCTGGTTCTTTCTGCTGAGCATTGGCGGCATCATGGCTGGCGCCTGGATCAGCGGCCGGCTCGCTGGCAAGATGGCGCCCAAGCGCCAGATCCGCCATGGCTTCGTGATCATGGTGGTGATCGCCCTGATCAACCTGGCAGGCAATTTCTGGTTCAAGGCGACAGCGCCCTGGGCCCTGCTGCCGGTGGCGATCTTTTCCTTCGGCTGGGCGCTGATGGTGCCGGTGGTGACGCTGCTGGTGCTGGACCTGCACCCCGAGCGCCGCGGCATGGCGTCGTCGCTGCAGATGTTCATCGGCTCCAGCGCCAACGGCGTGGTGGCCGGCGTGGTGGCGCCGCTAGTCATGCATTCCACCCTGGCGCTGGCGGGTACTTCGCTGGCGATGCTGGGTGTGGGCCTGGGGGCCTGGATCTACATCCGCCGGCGCTGGCCGGCGATTGGCAACAGCGTTACGCACTGAGCGCAGCTGGCGGTCGCGCTTCGGCGGCGTTTTGCGGGTGGCCGTGCAGCGCTGGCATGGCGCCATTGTTCGGGAAAGAATATACTGTAAATGCATACAGTATTTGCTGCCACTTTTTCTTGTCCCATTCGATCGCCCGGCATGTCCCAACCCCTGTCTCTTGCATCGCTGCAGGATGGCTCTGCCATCTGGCGTGCCGATGCGCTGGCGTCTTCCGTGGCTGCGGTGGTGGCCACCGGGCATGCGGCGCTGGACGTCGTCCTGCCCGGCGGTGGTTGGCCGGTGGGTGCCGTCACGGAAATCCTGCAGGCCCAAAGCGGCCAGGGTGAATGGCGGCTGCTGTTGCCGGCGCTGGCGCGCACCAGCGGTCCGGTGCTGCTGGTGGGTGCACCCCATGTGCCTTTCAGCCCGGGTCTGGCGGGCCAGGGACTGGCGCCGGAGCGCTTGTTGTGGATCACGGCGCAGACCCCGGGCGCGCGCATGTGGGCCGCCGAGCAGGCCTTGCGCTGTGCACCGGTGGCCGCGGTGCTGGCCTGGTTACCGCAGATCCGCGCCGAGCAGATGCGCCGGCTGCAGATGGCCGCCAGCGAGCATGCCAAGCTGCTGTTCGTGCTGCGCCCGGCCCAGGCCCAGGCCGAGTCGTCGCCGGCGGTGTTGCGTTTGTTGCTGACCCATGCAGCCGATGGCCTGGAGATGCAGGTGCAGATTCTCAAGCGTCGTGGCCCGCCCCTGGAGCAAACCCTGGCGGTTCCGGCCCAGGCAGCACGGCTGACAGCCGTGTTGGCCATGTCTGAGCAGCGCCGGGCCGCCCCAAGCTGCGAGAGCCCTCTCGGAGGGCAGGGAGTTACACGCAGTGAACGACCGTGGGAGCCCATGCTTGGTTGGTCCGCCCCAAGCTGCGAGCAACAGCTATGCACTGGATAGCCCTGCAGCCGCTACCTGAGGCCGCAGCAGACCAGGCTGTGGTGCTGGCTGACCCGCTGGCCGCGCTGGGCTGGTGGGTCTTGCAGTTCACGCCCAAGGTCGCGCGGCTGGGGACGGCGCTGCTGCTGGAAGTCTCGGCCAGTGAGCGGCTGTTTCGCGGACGCTCGGCCTTGCTACACGCTATCTTCCGGGAAAATAGGCCTGCAGAGCACACCAGATATGCACAGGGCGCTACCAGCTTGATAGCGTTGGGGCGTTTGCGGCAGTTCGCCGACGAGCCCCAAACAGCTGCCATGGCCGACCCGCAAGCCGCGCCGAGCGGCGCCTGCTGTGCACCCGCAACGCCACCGGACGCACTGCCGCTGGCTTGCCTGGATGCGGCCCGTGAGCATCTGGCCACTCTGGAGCGCATGGGCTGCAATCGCTGGGGTGAGCTGCGGGCCCTGCCGCGTGGCGGTGTGGCACGCCGCTTTGGCGCCGGCCTGCTCGATGCACTGGACCGGGCCTATGGCCTCAAGGCCGAGGGCTATCCCTGGCTGCTGCTGCCGGAGCAGTTCGATCTGTCGCTGGAACTGGCGGCCCATGTGGACGCCGCGCCAGCATTGATGTTTGGCGCCCACCGGCTGCTGGCGCAGCTGCAAATCTGGCTGAGGTCCCGCCAGCGCGGCATCGTGGCGCTGCAGCTGTATTGGGAGGTGGACCAGCGCCGCTCGCTCGGCGCCAGCGTGCCGGCAGCTGCTGTCGGGCTGGGGCAGGGTGCTGCCAGGCCGGCCACGCTGCCCTGCGACCAGGTGCTGGTGCGCACCGCCGTGGCCACACTCGACATGGGCCATGTGCAGCGCCTGCTGACCGAGCAGCTGGCCCGCACCAGCCTGCGTGCACCGGCCGCGCGGCTGGGCTTGCGTTCGCTGGAAACTGCAGCCTTGACCGGTGCTACCAACAGCCTGCTGCCGGACGAGGTACGCCGCGGCGACAGCCTGCACCAGATGCTGGAGCGCTTGGACGCGCGGCTGGGCCTGGGCCAGGTGCTGCGCGTTATGCCCTATGCCGACCATCGCCCCGAGCACATGCAGATCTGGGCCGCAGCGACTGCCATGCAGCAGCCTGTTGCTATGGATTGCATGGCCGCCCGTGCAATACCGGCAATACCTGCGGCCGGGAACCTGGATATTTCCCGGCCGCTGTACCCGACCTGGCTGCTGGAGCGGCCACTGCCATTGGCACTGCGCGACGGACAACCGCTGTACCAGGGCCCGCTGCAACTGCTGGCCGGACCGCAGCGACTGGAGGCCGCCTGGTGGGCCGCGGCTACAGGCCAGGACGACGCTGACGCAGCGCGATCTGGCGCAGCCACCTTGCGTGACTACTTCATCGCCCGCAGTACGCTCTGCGGGCTGCTGTGGATCTACCGCGAGCGCGCGCCGGGTCTGGATGCAGCCTGGTATCTGCACGGGCTGTTTGCCTGAGGCAGCAGCATGGAGCCGGACCCATCCGCGCCGATTGCGCCCGAGCTGCCGCAATACGCCGAACTGCACTGCCTGAGCAACTTCAGCTTTCAGCGTGGCGCCTCGCATCCGGAGGAACTGGTGGCGCGTGCTGTCGCGCTGGGCTACAGCGCGCTGGCGATCACCGATGAATGCTCGGTCGCCGGTGTGGTGCGGGCGCATGGCGAAGCGAAGAGACAGGGCTTGAGGCTGCTACTGGGGGCGGAGTTTGTCCTGGGCGACTTCACCCTGGTCGTGCTGGCCCATGACCTGCAGGGCTGGGGCAACCTGTGCGAGTTCATCACCAGCGCCCGCAGCTGTGCGCCCAAGGGCAGCTACCAGATGCCGGACGGCCACCAGGCGCTGGCAGCGCTGGCAGCCTGTGAGGTCATCGCCATCCCTCGGCGTGCTATTTATTTCGAAGCGCTCTGTGCTTTTTGCATAAGGCTTTCGGGCATTTTTAACTCCAGTCTGTGGCTTGGCGCAGAGCTGCTGCTGGGCATTGACGATGCGCTCTGGTTGCACACGCTGGAGCGTGCCGCGGCGCATACCGGTGTGCCGCTGCTGGCCTGCGGCAACGTGCACATGCATGTGCGTTCGCGCAAGCCGCTGCAGGACGTCATCAGCGCGGTACGCCTGGGCCGCCCCGTGGCGCAATGCGGCTTTGCGCTGCAGGCCAACGCCGAGACCCATCTGCGCTCACGCCAGCGGCTCGCAGATATCTACCCGGCGCAGTTACTGGCCAACACCCTGGTGCTGGCGCAGCGCTGCCATTTCAGCCTAGAGGCCTTGCGCTACCACTACCCGATGGAGGCGGTACCGCCCGGACACACGCCGGCGCAGGCGCTGCGCCGCTACACCTATGAGGGCGCCAGCCAGCGCTACCCGCAGGGCATACCGGCCGCGGTGCAGGAGCAGATCGAGAAGGAGCTGGCGCTGATCACCGAGTTGCAGTACGAGATGTACTTCCTGACGGTTTACGACATCGTGCGCTTTGCCCGTGGCGAGAAGATCCTGTGCCAGGGTCGCGGCTCGGCCGCGAACTCCGCCGTCTGCTACTGCCTGGGCGTGACCGAGATCGACCCGGCACGTACGACCCTGCTGTTTGAACGCTTCATCAGCCGCGAGCGCAACGAGCCACCGGATATCGATGTCGACTTCGAGCACCAGCGGCGCGAAGAGGTGATCCAGTACATCTACAAAAAGTATGGTCGAGACCGTGCCGCCATCACGGCCGTGGTTGTGAGCTACCGCCCCAAGAGCGCGATCCGCGATGTCGGCAAGGCCCTGGGGCTGGACGCTGCACTGGTCGATGCCTTTGCCAGGGAACACCGCTGGTTCGATGGCGACAACGTCATGGACGAACAACTGACACAGCGGTTGCTGGCTGCCGGGCGTGATCCGCAGGACCCGGTGATCCAACTGTGGCTGTCGCTGACGCAGCAGCTGATCGGTTTTCCGCGGCATCTGAGCCAGCATGTGGGTGGCTTCGTGCTGACCCAGGGCAAGCTCACCCGGCTGGTGCCAGTGGAGAGCGCCGCCATGCCGGACCGCTCCATCATCCAGTGGGACAAGGACGACCTCGACGCCATGGGGCTGCTCAAGGTCGATGTGCTGGCGTTGGGCATGCTCAGCGCGATCCGCCGCTGCCTGGAACTGATCAGCCAGCAGTGCGGCCAGACCTTCCTGATGCAGGACATACCGGCAGAGGACCCGGCCACCTACGAGATGATCTGCGCCGCCGACACCGTGGGCGTGTTCCAGATCGAGAGCCGGGCCCAGATGTCGATGCTGCCGCGCCTCAAGCCCCGCTGCTTCTACGATCTGGTGATCGAGGTCGCGATCGTGCGCCCCGGGCCGATCCAGGGCGGCATGGTCCATCCCTACCTGAAGAGCCGCAACAGCGGCAAGCCCTTCGCGTCTCCCTACCCGAAACTGCAGAATGCCTTGCAGCGCACGCTGGGTGTGCCCATCTTCCAGGAGCAGGTGATGCAGATTGCCATGCTGGCGGCCGATTTCACGGCCGGCGAAGCCGATGCCCTGCGTCGCTCCATGGCAGCCTGGAAACGCACAGGTGGTATCCACAAGTTCAATGCCCGGCTGGTCAGCGGCATGTTGAAGAACGGTTACCCGCTGGAATTTGCCCAGACCATGATCAAGCAGATCGAGGGCTTTGGCGAGTATGGTTTCCCCGAGAGCCATGCTGCCAGTTTCGCCCTGTTGGTGTATGTGAGCTGCTGGCTCAAACGGCATGAGCCGGCCTGTTTTCTGGCGGCCATGCTCAACTCCCAGCCACTGGGCTTCTATGCCCCGGCGCAACTGGTGCAGGATGCCCGGCGCCATGGGGTTGAAGTGCACCCGGTGGACGTGACGTGCAGCGACTGGGATTGCACCTTGGAGGGAAGTACGCAGGAAATGGGGTCCGGTGCCTGCCAACCAATTAACCAGCCGCCCGTCCGCCTTGGCCTGCGCCTGATCGCCGGATTGCACCAGGACGCTGCCGGGCGCATTGTTGCCGCTCGCGCCGATGCGCCGTTCACCAGTACCGAAGACCTGGCGCTGCGCTGTGCGCTGGACCAGGGCGATCTCAAGGCACTGGCCAGCGCCGACGCCCTGGCTGCGCTGTCGGGCCACCGGCGCCAGCAGGTGTGGGATGCCGTGGCACTCAAACCTGCCGCTGCGCTGTTCCGCAATGTTCCGGTG